>CABQOK010000210.1 GCA_902465755.1 uncultured Anaerococcus sp. | reverse complement strand
TAATTGATAGTATAAACCTATATTGATATACTATTGTCTGCTTTTTCCCAAACAGATAAAGGTTCAGACTCCCCACAAGTCTTAGTGTATCAATATTTAGAATTTTCTTAACAGATTTCTTGAGATCTTTTTTCATAAGTCTTTTTGTAATCCTATACAATAAACCTAGTAGTTTCCAAATCGACTTCCACCAAAAACTTAGCAAAGCACTAGTTTTTCCTCCTCACTCAAAAGCTTAGACGAATAATAAGAAGCTCTCATCACCCTATCACTTCTTAGTAAGCAAGTTTTCTTGCGTTTCTTTTCTCGCTTATCCGGATAATTCCTAATCAGTAATATTAGCCCTTCAGTTTCCTTATCCTAAAATTCACTATCAATCTTAAAACGTCCATAAAGGGCATCAATCTAATTACATATACACTCATTATCTATTAAAGAATCCTTAGAATGCATTTCTTAAGTGTTGCTTATTTAATCTGCTGATAGAATCTTGAGTCTTAATTTCACCGATAGCTTATGTTGTCTAAATATTCCCATAATCATCTTTTCATAATTGATTAATCATTAATAAAAGGTAATGTAAACTTATGAAGTTCAATAGGTTGATATTTTTGTTAGCTACATTTTTTCTATGCTCGTGTTCTAACAAAATGAAATTAGATAATGATTACTTAGATAAAGAAAACCTGCAAATGATAGAAGAAATCAATTCCATTGCCAAGGATACTTTTAATAAAGGAGAAGATATAGTTAACAATATAAACATTGTGAACGAATCAAAACCCGTTTATAAAACTGATAGGAGAGATGACTTAATTAAAAACTTAGAAGGTCCTGCAAATAAAGATCCAAAGGCTAAATGGGTGTACGATAATTTCAAAAAATTATCCGATACAGAGGCCTATCTTACTGGAAATGACCCGGATACTGTTGAATTCGTATATAATATGAATCATAATATCAAAGATTTTTCATACAAAGAGGGTGAAAGTATTAATCTTGATAGACCTACCCCTTACTACATTCAACGGGATAATAGATGGGCTTACCAGGAATTATCAGATATTAATATAGGTGTTGCTGGCTGCGGACCAACTTCCATGGCCATGGTCTTAGCCAGACTTAGAGATGATCCTTCTATAACTCCTAAAATAATTGGAGAAGATGCAAAAGAATATATGGTTGAAGAAGGAATTGCTTGGAGCTTTTTTGCAGATGAAGCCAATAAGTATGGATATAAATGTGAAGATTTAGAAAATGATAAGCAAAAAATGATAGAGGCATTAAAGGAAGGTCCTTTAATAGTTTCTGTCGAGAGGGGCTATTTTACCCTTGCAGGTCATATTTTCGTAATAGATTCGTATAAAGACGGAAAATTTATTATAAATGATCCAAATAGTATAAAGAATACCATGCGAGAATGGGACTATGAGCAGATCCAAGACCAAATAGTCCATATATGGAAATTTTCTTAAAAAATATTTGACAGCTACCCCGGAACATGGTATTATATAAGGGTAGTTGATACGCACCATTAGCTCAGTTGGTAGAGCACCTGACTCTTAATCAGGGTGTCCAGAGTTCGAGTCTCTGATGGTGCACCAAAATATTAGAGGCTTAGCCTCTTTTTTTATTTCTATAATGTATATATAAAGAGCTGCCATATTGATGGCAACTCTTTACTATAAAACTACTTATTTATCTTGGATCAAATCATTTGCCGTTTCTAATAAGGCAAGGCCCGTGTAATAATTTTCTCCCATTAAATCATAGATTGCATCTTCGGTTAGGATTGCTTGATTTATGTCATCTCCTATCTCCCCCCTGTTAGATGCATCCATATCCTTTGTAAAATCTTCGCTATAGTAATAAGTAACTAATCTTTTGTACTTATCTTGATGATCTACAAATTCTTCTAGAGCTTTTTTTAAGTTTTCCATTAATTTTTCATGATCTTCATATATTTCATTAAGTTCGTTTAGGTAATTATAGTCCATTAGTCTCTCCTTTAAGAAATTTTATCAAATTATCAACATCTTCTTTTATTGAATCTGACAAATCGTCAGATCTATTATTTGTAGTCACTATAACTATATTTTCATCAGCTAATAATGCAATTATTTGACCACCAGTTCCTGAAGCAAAAACTATCTGATTTTTACTCTTCCAGAAACCAAATGTATAAAAGTCTTCAGATAGATAGGTAAACTTATCAGTATCTCTAGCAAAAACAGGGGTAAATAATTTACTAATAGAGGCTTCACTAAGGATGATATCATTTTTATATTTCCCCTTATTTAATAATAAAAGCCCTATTTTGATCATGTCCAAGTCACTAATATACAATTTACTAGCGCCAACAATAAAATTTCCATACGAATCCCATCTTACTGGTTTCATATTTAATTTGTCGAACAAATTATCTTTCAAAAAATCATATAGGGAAGATTGAAGATAATTCTCCATAACTACGGATAGTAAGTAATAAGAGGCATTTGAATATTTAAAATACGATCCAGGCTTATATTTAATGGGGTAGTTAATACATAAATCAAGTAAATTTTCTTCAGGAATCCCCTCAATATCCTTAGACATCAATAATGATTTATCATAGCCAACG
>CABQOK010000209.1 GCA_902465755.1 uncultured Anaerococcus sp. | reverse complement strand
ACAGAAGAAGAGAACACTACGAAAAACCAAGCGTTATAAGAAAAAAGAAAAATGACGCTGCTAAGAGAAAAAACAGAAAAAAAAGATAATAATTTAAGAAGCTTCGGCTTCTTTTTTTATTGTCTACTTATGAGAAATAAAAACTTATTATTAGATGTAGGGATTGGAAGTTATAAAGAAAGATCCTTCCTACGATTCCTTTTTATTAGCTTAACTTAGGAAAATGAGTATTTGCTTTTAATATTAAAAATTATCACATGGAAAACATTTATAAATACAAGTTTTCCTAAAATATTACATAAAAATTCAAAAAAGTCTTGACAAAACTTCTACAATAGCTTATACTTATATTAAGTTAATAATAAATTTAATCTTCAGGGCGGAGTGCAAGTCTCCACCGGCAGTAAAGTCTGCGAGCGAAAGCCGAATCGGTGAAATTCCGATACCGACAGTATAGTCTGGATGAAAGAAGAGTTTTTCTATGCTTATTTTGCATACTTATAAATTCGAAGTCCCTGAAAGGGGACTTTTTTAGTCTCCAAAAGGAGAAAAAATGAATTATGATAACTTAATGAGAGAATGTTTCGACCTAGCCCGTAAGGGAAGTGGAAAGGTTTTGACCAATCCTATGGTTGGAGCAATTCTTATAAAAAATGGAGAGATAATAGCTAAGGGCTATCACAAAAGCTTTACCGACGACCATGCAGAAATAGATTGCTTTAATAATCTTAAGGAAAGCGCAGAAGGCGCTACTCTTATAGTAAACCTTGAGCCTTGCTCTCACTTTGGCAAGCATCCTCCTTGTGTTGATGAAGTCATAAAAAGGAAAGTTAAAAGGGTTGTTATCGCAAATCTTGATACCAATCCCAAGGTAGATGGTCTTAGTAAATTAAAGAAAGCTGGAATTGAAGTAATTACTGGAGTCCTAGAGGATGAAGGAAGGAAATTAAATGAGAAGTTTTTCTTCAATATGGAAAATAATAGACCCCTAGTAGCTCTAAAATATGCTCAAAGCCTGGATGGGAAAATCGCCACAGGATCTTTTGATTCCAAGTGGATTACAAATGAAGAATCTAGGGCCTATGTCCACAAACTAAGGAGCGAATATGACGCAATATTAGTTGGAGCAAACACCCTAATGCAGGATAATCCAAGGCTTACTTCAAGGATTGAAGGAGGGGTCAACCCTTATAGAATTATCCTTTCTGATAAGCTTGATATAGATAGAAACTACGAAGTCTTTAAGGAAAATTTGGATAAAAAAACTTATATCGCCACAATTTCTGATAAAGATATAGATATAAATGCAGAAATTATAAGATGTAAGGAAAAAGATGGCAGAGTTGATCTTAAGGATTTGCTGAGAATCCTTTACGAGAGAAATATCGGATCAGTTCTTGTAGAAGGAGGATCTATCATAAATAACTCCTTCCTAGAAGAAGACCTAGTAGATAAAATCTATCAGTTTATGGCTCCAATAATCGTATCTGGTGTGGATTCAAGGTCTGCCTTTATAGGAGCAGGGGCGAGATTCATAAAAGATGCCAAGAGATTTTCCATAGATGATATCAAAAGATTTGGATCTGATGTAATGTTTGAGGTAAATAATGTTTACAGGAATAGCTGAAGAATTGGGCCTAGTTAAGGAATTTAAGCAAAAATCCGATACAGTTGAGATTAAAATTACTTGCAAAAAAGTCCTAGAAGATACAAAACTAGGAGATTCGATAATGACTGACGGAGTATGTCTTACAGTTACGGAAATGACAGATTCCTACTACAAGGCAGATATCATGAATGAATCTCTTAAGAAAACTAAGTTTGATAGAAGTCTTTTGGGAAAGGAAGTCAATCTCGAAAGAGCCCTAAGATTTTCTGATAGACTAGACGGTCACATAGTCCAAGGCCATGTGGATGGAGTAGGAAGACTTATTTCGATTAATAAAAACGTCTATAGATTTAAAACTACTAGGGATATCGGAAGATACATCGTAAACAAGGGATCAATTGCCATTGATGGCATATCTCTTACCGTATCTTACGAACAAGACGACATATTCGAAGTCTCCCTCATACCAGAGACCCTATCAAGGACGAATCTTAAAAATAGAAGGGTCGGAGACTTAGTTAATCTAGAAACAGACATCCTATCAAGGATAGTTGAAAAGTTAAATAGAAGCGAAAAAAAGGAGGATAGAGACTCACTTTTGGGTCTATTATAGATGAATAGAGTTAAAGAAGCCTTAGAAGCACTTAAAAGAAATGAAATAATCCTAGTTACTGACGACGAGGATAGGGAAAATGAAGGTGATATGATCTGCGCTGGAGAAAATGTCACAGGAGAGATGATAAACATCATGGCAACTTATGCTAGGGGCCTAATCTGTACTCCTATTGGTAAGGAAGTAGCCAGTAGACTTTCTCTAAATCCTATGGTTGTCCAAAACACTGACAATCACGAAACAGCCTTTACTGTTTCAGTAGATCACGTAGATACAAGTACAGGCATATCCGCCTTTGAAAGAGCCGATACAATAAGAGCTCTTGCAGCAGAAGATTCTAAAGCTAGTGATTTTAGAAGACCAGGCCATGTATTTCCCCTAGTTGCCAAGGACGGAGGGGTTCTCGAAAG
>CABQOK010000208.1 GCA_902465755.1 uncultured Anaerococcus sp. | reverse complement strand
AAGCCTGTGGACAATACCTGGCCTATCGTCTCCTCCTATGTGAGAAAGGCCATCGTAGCCGTATTTATCGAGAAGACCATTAACCAAGGTTCCTGTGATGATTTTACCTGCTGGATGGACTATGAGATTACTATCCTTATCGATAATGGCGTAGTCATCGTTCTCATAAACTATCTTAAGGTCCATCTCTTCTGCCTTAAGTTCTGGCACATGGAAAAGAGAGTCGTCAATTTCTATTTCATCTCCTTCGCTTAGTTTATAGCTAGGCTTTACGTAAGAATTATTTACTTTTATTTTCTTATCCTTGATGAAGTCTTTAATCTTCTCACGAGGAATCTCCTCGAGCTCGTCGGATATAAACTTATCAATTCTTATTATTTCATCTGCAATCATTATCATATTAATATTATATCATTTAAGGGGCTTTTCTTAAACTATTTGAAATCTAAATAAGTTAGTAAAAATTAGATCAACGTACTCTTCTTTAAAAAGCTTAATTTGCAAATACTAGGATTTATCCTATAATTATCATAGTAAAAGAAAATGTAAAGGAGACTTAATGAAATTTATTTCTTGGAACATAGATTCTCTAAATGCTGCCCTAACTAGCGATTCCAAAAGAGCAGTGATGAGTAGAGATGTTCTATTAACTATAAAAAACGAAAACCCTGATGTAATTGCCCTTCAAGAGACTAAGCTTCCAGCAAATGGTCCTAGCAAAAAGCACATAGAAAAGCTTAGTGAATTCTTCCCAGATTATGATTATGTATGGATTTCCTCAAGGCCAACTGCTAGGAAGTCCTACGCAGGAACCATGACCCTCTACAAAAAAGGCCTCGATGTGAAGGAGACCTTCCCAGAAATCGGTGCTCCAGATACAATGGACCTCGAAGGAAGGATCCTTACCCTAGAATTTGAGGACTTCTACTTTACCCAAGTTTACACACCTAATGCAGGTGGCGAGCTTAAGAGACTTCCCTTAAGAGAAGAATGGGATAAGCTATATGCCGATTATTTAGCAGAGATTGATCAGATTAAGCCAGTTATAGCCACAGGAGATTTCAATGTTGCCCATGAAGAAATCGACCTAGCTCATCCTGACAATAACCATATGTCAGCAGGCTTTACAGATGAAGAAAGAAGAGGTTTTTCAAATCTTTTAGATAAAGGCTTTACAGATACCTTTAGACATCTTAACAAGGATCTTAAAGGAGCCTACACCTGGTGGGCCCAAAGAGTTAAGACAAGCAAGATCAACAACTCTGGCTGGAGGATAGACTACTTTTTAGTATCTGATAGGCTAATGGAAGATGTTGTAGATTCTACAATCATAGATTCTGGAGATAGACAAGATCATACACCAATAATGCTTGAAATAAAATAAAAATTAGTCCCTCTTGGGAAAGCTAGTTTTAATTAATAAAAGTGCTTTCCCAATGATTGGGACTTTTTTTGACTAATATAGGATATTTCTTTTCGTATCTAAAAGCTTATGATTAAGGCTAAGATAATTCTACAAAGCCATTATCTTTATTAGAATGTTTCTTATATAAATATAGAATTTCACAGACAGTAAATTTGGTCTTAACTTCTTTAATTAAAAATCCGCAGGTAAGCTAACCTACCCACGGAATTTATGGTTCTATTTATTTTTTGGCTCAATTTTTTCCTTACCACCCATATACATTTGAAGTGGAGCTGGAATTTTGACACTTCCGTCTTCTTGGATTAAGTTTTCTAGGAAGGCTATTAGCATTCTTGGTGGAGCTACTACGGTGTTATTTAGGGTATGAGCAAAGTAGGTTCCATCCTCTCCTCTTAGTCTAATACCAAGTCTTCTTGCTTGGGCATCTCCTAGGTTAGAGCAGCTTCCTACTTCGAAGTATTTCTTTTGTCTTGGGCTCCATGCTTCGACGTCACATGATTTAACCTTAAGATCTGCCAAGTCTCCTGAGCAACATTCTAAGGTTCTTACTGGAATCTCGAGGCTTCTAAAGAAGTCTACAGTGTTTTTCCATAGTTCATTGTAAAGGGTTTTGGAATCTTCTGGTTTACATATTATTACCATCTCTTGTTTTTCGAATTGGTGGATTCTGTAAACTCCACGTTCTTCTATACCGTGAGCTCCTACTTCTTTTCTAAAGCATGGTGAATATGAGGTCATTCTTAGTGGCATTTTTTCTTCTTCATTGATTGAGTTGATGAACTTACCAATCATTGAGTGCTCACTTGTACCGATTAGGTAAAGATCTTCCCCCTCGATCTTATACATCATATCTTCCATCTCAGAAAAGCTCATTACTCCAGTAACCACATCAGATCTAATCATAAATGGTGGAATGTAGTAAGTATATCCGCGATCAATCATGAAGTCTCTAGCATAAGATAGAATTGCTGAGTGAAGTCTTGCTATATCTCCTCTTAGATAGTAGAAACCTGCCCCAGATGTATCTCTTGCAGCATCTAGGTCTACCCCATCGAAGGTCTCCATTATATCAATGTGATAAGGAACTTCGTAGTCAGGTACTACTGGCACACCGAATTTTTCTATTTCGACATTTTCTGTATCATCCTTTCCTATAGGAACACTATCATCGATAATATGTGGGATTACTTGCATTCTCTTTTTGACTTC
>CABQOK010000207.1 GCA_902465755.1 uncultured Anaerococcus sp. | reverse complement strand
TTGCTGTAAATGATGCTAGTAAGAAGGCAAGCGACTACAATGAAGAAACAATGGGTAAACTTACAGGCGGAATAAATATTCCTGGTCTTATGTAATGGCTTTATATCCAGAATCCTTACAAAACCTAATAGAACAATTTCAAAAATTACCTACGATTGGAAGAAAAAGCGCAGAAAGACTCGCTATGGCTGTTGTAGAATCAGATTACAAATCTGTAGAAGATTTTTCTAAAAGTCTTACTGAAGTGAAAGATAGAATCCACACTTGTAAGATATGCGGCAATCTTACCGAAGATGATGTGTGCGATATCTGCAAGGATATAACAAGGAATGAAGAGTATTTGTGCATAGTAGAAGATGTGAGAAATCTTATAGCTATCGAAAAATCGCACGCCTATAGGGGAAAATACCACGTTTTAGGTGGGCTTATTTCGCCATCTGATGGACTAGGTCCTGATCAACTCAATATTGATAAGTTGCTAGAAAGAATTGAAAAAGAGAATATCGAGGAAGTAATTCTTGCTATATCATCAACGATTGAAGGAGAAACAACTGTTTTATTTTTGACAAACTTACTATCTAAAAGAAACATCAAGATTACTAAGCTTGCTCAAGGAATACCAGTTGGTTCTAATCTAGAATACTTTGATCAGTTAACTCTAGAAAGAGCTCTAGAAGATAGGAGAGAGATTGTTGATTAAACTTAGAAAAATCATTTTCATCCTAATTGCAATATTTGCGATTACTTCTTGCAAGTCCAAAAATATAGAAAAAAATACTAGCAAAAAGGATGAAATACAAATGGAAGGAACAGGCACAACAAAACCTGTATCTACTAGCATACGAATAAATACGACTACTTTTGCATCTGATATTATTGTTGATAATCTTGGAAATTCTTCCAGTGACTCATACATCATAGAACATGTGACAGATTTTGATAGTATCGAAGAAGGAGACTTTGATATTGCGGTTGTTCCAGCTATCATGGCTAGTAATTTGTATAATAAGACAGGTGGATCAGTACAACTTGCGGCCATAAGCATGCTTAATAATCTGTATGCTATAAGCTCTACTGAGATAGCTTCACCAAAGGATTTGATAGGAAAAACACTTCTGCTACCAAATCTTGGTGATAATTATGATAAGTTGATAGAAAGTAAATTATCTTTAGCTAGAAATTTATTAGGAATAAGTACACTTTATTACAAAACTTTTGACGAGTTAGTAAGTTTAAGCAAAGAAAATGAGTCTTCTATTGCTATCATCTCCCAACCAAACCTATATAAGCTAAGTTCAAAGAAGGACTATAATGTATATGATTTCTCAGAAATTTTACCTTTCTTTTCTAAACAAAATGATGAGGGAGTAGGAGATTTCATTTCAGAAGTTATTATAGTCAACAAGAAATTTGCCCAGGAGAAGAAAGAATATCTTGATCAATTCCTAAAAGAATACAAAAATAGTGTAGATAATTTTAAGGACAAGGGCAAGATTTCAGCTGATACTATCAATGCTTATGATATAAAAAGCGATGAAGCTTTAAATATATATAATGGGATGGATGCAGTCTACATTGATGGGGATACCATGGTAGGCATGTATAAGCTATTTCTAGATTCACTATCAAGGGTAAATTTAGACTTATATAAGGGTGATAAGCCTGCTGAAGATTTTTACTACAAGAAATAAGATAAGGTTAAAATATGTTTGATAAGAAAACATTTGAAGAAAACTTTGCGAAATTTAGTGAAATGAAAAATAGGGTCAAAAAAGATCCTAATCTTTTAAGCTTTCACATCTATCCAGAAGCTGGTTGGCTCAATGATCCAAATGGATTGTGTGAATGCAAGGGGAGATATCATATATACTATCAATATTCTCCATTAGATGAAAATAAAGCTGACACCTGCTGGGGACATGTCAGTACAGAGGATTTTATAAATTATAAAAGAGAGGAAACTTTTCTTTATCCTGATTCCAAATTGGATAAGGACGGAGCTTATTCAGGGTCTGCTTTTATCAGAGATGGAAAGATAAATTTCTTTTATACAGGTAATGTTAAACATGATGGAAAATATGACTTTGTAAAAGAAGGAAGAGAGCATAACACTATTAAGCTAGTATCAGACGCGTATAAGTATTCTGATAAAAGATTAATCTTAGACAATGATGACTATCCAAAAGATATGACAAAACATGTTAGAGATCCAAAAATATATGAAAAAGATGGATATTTCTATATGTTTATAGGAGCAAGAAGTCTTGAAGATAAAGGATTGGTGTTGGTTTATAAATCTAAGGACCTAGATAATTTCACCTATCATATGAGAATTGAAACTGACTACGATTTTGGTTATATGTGGGAATGTCCAGATTTCTTTACGCTTGATTCTAAAGATTTCCTCATACTTTGTCCTCAAGGTCTAAAAGCTGAAGATTATAAATTTCAAAACACATATCAAGCTGGATACTTTCCGATAGAAATTAACCTTAGTGAAAAAACCTATAAATTAGGAGAATTTACTGAGCTAGATTACGGATTTGATTTCTACGCACCGCAAACATTTGAAGATTCTAAATCAAGAAGAATTCTGATTGGATGGATGGGCATGCCCGATGCAGTCTACACAAATC
>CABQOK010000206.1 GCA_902465755.1 uncultured Anaerococcus sp. | reverse complement strand
AGCCTTGAGCATATCCTCTTCTGTCATATTTGCCTTGAGGAAGGATTCGAATTTAAAAAAGAGGGATTCTATTGGGTATCTTTGATTATCAAAGTCTGCTTGAACTTCTGTTATTATATTGAGAATGTTTTTATCATCTATATATTTGGAGAAGTCTCCTAAAACTTTTCTGTCCATATTGTGCTTGGCACGGTAGAGGATAAATGATTTTACCTCTCTGTAGTAATTCTCATCAATTAGTGTAAGCTCTACCAAGTCTTGGACTTCCTCAACTGTAACTGTGTGATCAGCTGGATACTTTTCCTTGATTGTCTTTTCTATCTTTGAGGAAATTTTCCTAAGATCTTCCTCGCTTATCATACTATCAACAGAATAGAAGGCCTTAGCAATTGCTCTTTCAATTTTTTCTCTCTCAAAATCAGCCCTCGTACCATCTCTTTTAATAATTTCCATCTTATCTCCTTAATCTCTCATAAACAAATAACAAATAGTATATCAACTAATACCGACTTCTCTAGGACTTTGGGATAAGTTAAGCTTGCCCTAGAAATTTGTAGTTACTTTATCAAAAGTCTAATACTAGATGTAGTATCTTTATCTTGTAATCGTCTATTATCATACCATATATTGTGGTTTTTCAAAACAATAAAAAACAGCATAAATTAGCGATTTTTGTAATTCATGCTGGTTTTTGCAATATTTTTTTCTAAATTCTATAGATTTTCTCCGTACAAATGAATGAAGAGATCTTCCTTAACTACTGTTGTATCGAGAAGTATATCAAAGAGTCCTTGTTTTTTGGGACTAAGACCAACTATTAGATAAAGAATTTTAAATTTATTTAGGACAAATCTTCCGCAAATTTCTCTAATGATTATTTGAGAGAAAGTTAGCTTATCACTTGTTAGGGAAATCACCCTAAGACCTAAAATCATCTTGCCAAGAGTCCTTCCCCTTGTAAAAAGTGTCATCAAGGTAAAATAAGCCAAAGTAAGTCCTGTGCTAAGAACTTCCCCTAGGCTAAAACTCAAAATGCTTGCATCCATATCTAAGGGCAAGAATACTTTTAGGATTGTAAATAGCCCCCCTGCCACTAACATATCTATAAGAAAGGCCACAAGTCTTAGGAAAAATCCTGCGTATGCAAAACGGTAGTCTTTCTCTCTAAAAGGAATTTTAACTTCAGTCATTGTAATCACCATACAAATACATTGGTCGTGGGCCTTCATTTTTCATTAATTTATCGAGTATCGCAAGGTCGGATTCGCTTTTCTTAAGGTCTGTGACTTTTGAAAATATTGATGAGAAAGATCCCATAATGTTTTCATTTCTTATTACCATTGGATCTTCTAAGTCATTTTCACTTGCCATATCCCCTATAGCAGAATCGAGATCGCCGATTTTATCAACTAGGCCATTTGATAGAGCCTGGCTACCATCGTAAACCCTACCGTCGGCGAGCTTTTTAACTTCTCTTTCAGAAAGATTTCGCCCTTCTGCCACGATTTTTACAAATCTATCAAAGGCTGAATCTACTAGTCCTTGGAAGTATTCTTTTTCTTCCTTGCTCATATCCCTACCTTGGCTTCCTGCATCTTTCATCTTGCCTGTTGTTATATTTTGTTCTTTAATTCCATACTTTTCAAAAAGTCCTTGGAGGGAGTATGATTGGATGATTACCCCAATTGATCCTGTCCAAGTCTCGTTAGATGCGTAAATCCTATCAGTAGGGGCAGATATATAGTAGCCTCCGCTTGCTGCCATCTCACGCATTACAGTATATACTGGTTTTTCTCTTTCCTTTAGGGCCTTAATTTCATTTGCAATTCTCTCTGAGGCATAAACTGATCCTCCTGGAGAGTTTACATTTAGGATTACTCCTTTAATCTGTGGATCTTCCTTAGCCTTTTTAAGCTCATCTACCACAAAGTCATTGGCATCGTTTGATTGGATTACTCCATCGACATCTACGACTTTGATTTTCTCCTTAGGATTTGTACCTTGGATGACTTCTTCTGTATAGTTAGAAAAGTCCGAAAAGTTTTTCGCGTACTTATCTTTTATATTTTGCTCTAGGTTTCTTTCCTTATCCTTAGCGAATACCGAAAGCACTAAGACTAGCGCAGTTATAGCCAAGGCTATCCATTTTTTTGCGTTATTTTTCATAAATCTCCTCTTAATTTAATTTCCTATTTCTTTATCAGTATAACATAAAGCTTTATGTCTGTTAAGTTGTAGATTAAATTGCTTTTTTATCCAACTTTAAGTACAATATTAGAGCATCACAAGTATCGTTAACACTTAGATACATTGTTAATGTATAGCTCCTTTTGGAGCTATTTACATAAATCTGGGCTTACTTGAGGCCCTTTTTCTTTTGCCAAATTTACAAGCATGGAAACTGCTTCGTCAAGGAGCTCTTCTATGGAAGGCTTTTCTTTAGAAACTATTAGGGTCTTGCAACAATCGAATGGGATTAGGATTCTCGTTGCGGGTGATTTTCCTATAGCCTTGGCTATTTTCTTGCTTATTTCCCCATGAAGAGAATTCGTTATAACTATTCCTGTAGTTCCCAATATGTAATCACAATCCTTGACATTTACGACAATAGCATTTTCACCAGTCGCAATTATATCAGCTCCAGCCTTT
>CABQOK010000205.1 GCA_902465755.1 uncultured Anaerococcus sp. | reverse complement strand
CATGTAGATACAAAAGTTCAAGTTATCTAGGTAAATACAATGAGATGTCTCGACTACGCTCGACATAAGGGTGGGATTTGTAGAAAGCGTTCCACAAATCCTATCATACCAAAACACCAGCCCACAGGCTGGTGTTTTTCCTTTCACTTATCCAATATTAAATTCTTGAGTTTCCACGTTTTCTAAGTAGGCTTTTACTTTTCTACTTACCTTGCCGTCTTTGGTGGCTAGGGCTTCTGATGCTATGATTTCATCCATAGCTTGGTTTACTCCTGCATCATCGATATCCTCTTTTGGGTTGTCAATTGAAATCATTCTTTTTGTTCCTTTTTCGTCTGCGAATTGTAGTTTTAGTCTTTTAGTCATATGCTATTACCTCCTTAAGCTAGTTCTCTTGTTTCTATCTTGTATGCCTTGTGCTCGTTCGCATTAGTCAAAGCCACATAGGCTTGAGCGAATTTCTTTAGGCCTTCGTCTGCCACTTCCTCTACAAGGCTTGAAAATGTCCTAGATAATGACTTTGCCTTTCCACTTATTTCTTCTACGATGTCATAAACAATTTTTAATTTCATATTTTCTCCTTTATTTTTCTTATTTTGTAGGCCCTACACTTATATATAGAATTTTTCGTCAAATCTTCCCGACTTTTTTGTTATTTTTTCTAAATATCTATCCAACAATTACCTTCCCTGTCTTTGTAGGCGACATATCTTCTAAGACCACTGTCCCTTCCTATATAAGATAGCCAAAAATATCCTTCATTTTCTATCAGATAATCATAATATATCTTATCTCCTGGACAGTAATGAGTTATGATAGCACTATTTCTCGAGGGTCTCTCCCTAACATTAGTTACAGCATGGACTAGGGCACAGCCCTTCTTCCACACTCCCCTACTTGGTGAAATCTTCCCAACAGGTCTAAAGTATCTCTCTTCGGCTGATCTCCTACAGTCGAGATAATATCCTATAAAGGAAGTCTCATCATTTATGGAAACACCATTGTTGGTGTAGTTGCAATGAATTATGGAGCCCTTCCTTAGGAAAATACCCGTATGACCATAGGCCGCAGCAGAATGGCCCTCGACTCCTCTTATGAATATATCTCCCTTTCTTACATCCCTATAATCATAAATCTCCCTAAATACTTTTCCCCTAAGCTTATAGAGAGACTCAGTATTGCCAACCCTCGTCCCCTCTGGAAGAAAGCCCCCAGCTATCAAAGCATAATAGACAAAGGACGAGCAGTCCAGGGCCTCCGGCCCAAGTCTTTGAGGATAGGCCATTGAGTAGGTCACCTTATGATGCTTGGATGAGGCGAAGGCAATCATTCTATCAACACTTGTCATAATTCCTCCTTTCACCTGGCCCTAGGCCAGGCTCCTTTTAATTTCGTTCGTATCGATCAATATCCTGTCTATCTTCCCATTTATTTGGAAGATTAAAATAAGACAAATGGCCACAGGAAAGCCTAGTTCACTAATAATCTTAATGATGTCCATATCTTATTCGGCTTAGGATGCTCTGATGATTATGCGATGGAAAATCCTTCCATAATCAAAAGACACAAGTCCTCCTCTTCTAATCTCATAAGTCCAAGGATATGAGAGAAGACAGAAAGTGCGCCACTCCTTTCTTTTTTATTTTTTTGCCTAAAGGCTAAACCTCCTTTCACTTATATATAGAAAAATAAGCCCAATCTTCTCGATTAGGCTTTTGGACTTTTATTGTCTATTTTTGTCTTATAAATGACTTTTAGGCAGATTAAGACCAAATAAGAGCACTTTATCTAATTAAACTTTTCCTGAGAAATAGTCTATTATGTAGGTGTCGACACAAAGAGAGCTCTCGGAAAGGAAATATTATGAAAATAACGTTGAACAATTCCGAGAAGATACTAGCAGCCTACAAGCCGCTAATACTAAAGACAGTCAAACAATTTGGAGCCTTCGAAGAGGAAGAATCCATAGACGAAGCAAGAATGATCCTGATAGACGCCATAGGCACATACGATTCTACAAAGGGCACCTTCGGCACCTATCTCAAAAACCTCCTCCGCTACCACTTCCTAGACAAGGCCAAGCTTCCACAAGCTAGATCAATCTACGAAGAAGATGAGGAGAAAAACTCATTAATAGACCTCCTCGAAGCAGAGGAAAATACAGAAGAAATAATAATGGCAGAAGAAAGGAAAAAAGAAATCTTATCACACTTAGGAAAAATAAACAAGAAAAACTCCCAAATCCTAAAACTAAAATTCTACCAAGACCTAACAAACAAAGAAATAGGCCAAATAATGAACATCTCCACCAAAACAGTCTTCAACAGAATAAGCATGGGCCTAAAAGAAATGAGGGAAATTATGGTAAGAGAAATATGATTCCCGACAAAGCTAGAATAGATAAATAAAAAAGATATCTCGACTACACTCGACGGTAGTTTGCGGATTCGGCTACGCCTCATCTCTCAAAGCCTCGATTAAGGTCTGTCATCAAATCACTAACGTTCATTGTGACCAGAACCATTAGACATAAGGTAAGACTGGAAAGCTCGCTTTCTAAAATAATTAGAACGCTATTCGACGTTCTTCTGACCTTTGTTCCTACGAAACAAATGTCACTACACTATTTGTCTTTCAGACAAACAGTGGCCCAACAGGAGGGCTACCTTGC
>CABQOK010000204.1 GCA_902465755.1 uncultured Anaerococcus sp. | reverse complement strand
GATTAGGGTAATGGATGTAGACACATATCAGAGAAATATCGACTTTGATTTGGAGGTAAACGATGAAATTATTAGCCAACAATAAGAAGGCTTATCATGATTATTTTATAGAAGAAAAATATGAAGCAGGACTTTCACTTTTGGGAAGTGAAGTAAAATCAATAAAGAAAGGAAAAGTTTCTATCAAGGAGTCATTCATATCAGATAGAAAAGGGGAGATGTTTATTTACGGTATGCATGTTACCCCTTACTCTCAAGCCTATGATAAGGATATCGATCCAACTAGAACAAGGAGACTTCTCCTCCACAAGAAAGAGATAAATAAATTAATAGGTAAAAAGACTCAAGCAGGCTACACAGTAGTTCCACTTAAAGTCTATGAGAGAGATGGTTTAGTAAAGTTAGAGCTCGCCCTTGCTAAAGGTAAGAAACAGTACGATAAGAGAGAATCTATCAAGGCTAAGGATGATAAGAGGAAGATGGATAGGGCTCTTAAGAATTATTATTAGAAGGAGAATAAATGTCAAATAAAAGCACACTTAAGGTTAAGTTACTTAACTATACACCTAGGGCAGAAGAGACCATAGCCCAGGCTGGCAAACTCTGCTACTCACAAGTGGGAGTTGATGAAATAGCCGAAAAGCAAGACGAAGAATCAATCGCAAGATATGTAAGAATGCTCCAAAAGCTCGGTCATCTTTCACCAATTGAGCATGTATCCTTTACCTTTGCTGTGGAGGGAGTATCTAGAGTTTTGACCCACCAGCTGGTCCGCCACAGGCTGGCGTCCTATTCCCAACAATCTCAGAGATATGTAAAGCTCGATCAGTTTGAATACATAATCCCAAAAGAGATCGATAATAACAAAATAGCTAGGGAAATATTTATCAACCAAATGGAAGAAAGCCAGAAGGCCTACGATGACTTAACTGATATATTGTATGAAAAGCATTACAAGAGATTTTTAGAAGAAGGTCAAGATGAAAAGTCAGCCAAAAGATCTGCTAGTAAAAGGGCAATAGAAGATGCTAGATATGTCTTTCCTAATGCTTGCGAGACAAAGATTGTTTTTACAATGAATGCAAGAAATCTCCTTCACTTTTTCAATATGAGATCTTGTCTAAGGGCCCAATGGGAGATAAGAGATCTATCAGATCAGATGATTAGACTCGTAAAAGATATTTATCCAAATCTCTTCACAAACGCAGGTCCATCTTGTCTTAATGGCCCTTGCCCAGAAGGTAAAATGACTTGCGGGAAAATAAAGGAAGTACGCGAAAAGTTTAAAAATTTATAAATCTTAAATATTATAAAATCTAAAAACAAGGATGGAGACTTTATGTCTTATATACAATTAAATAATCTAACAAAAGAATTTAAATCTGGCGACACTAAGATTGTCGCAAATGATAAGATAAACTTCTCACTAGAAAAAGGAAGGCTTTTAATAATTGTAGGAGCAAGTGGTGCAGGCAAGACCACCCTCCTTAATCTCATTGGTGGTATGGATAAGGCAACAAGCGGTGAGATTTTAATAGATGGAAAAAATCTAGTGGGTCTTAGCGACAGAGACCTTACCGAATATAGGAGAAATGATGTAGGATTTGTCTTCCAACATTACAATCTCATACCAAATTTGACTGCCCTTGAGAATGTAGAAATGGCATCAGAAATCTCTAATAATCCACTTAAAGCAAGAGAAATCCTCGAAGAAGTAGGTCTTAGTCATAGGTTAAACAACTTTCCTTCTCAACTATCCGGAGGAGAACAACAAAGGGTGGCCATAGCAAGAGCCCTAGCCAAAAACCCTAAGCTCTTACTCTGTGATGAGCCAACAGGCGCCCTCGACTATGAGACAGGAAAAAATATCCTTAGGCTTTTACAAGATGCTTCGAGAAAGATGGGAGCTACAGTTGTCATTATAACTCACAATTCATTGATAAAGCCAATGGCAGATCAAGTGATAGAGATTAGAGATGGCAAGGTCGACAAGGATTATATCAATGAAACTCCGGTTTCAGTTGATGAGATAGAGTGGTAATATGAACAAAACTTATATAAAAAGTATCTTCGCTGATATGAAGAAAACTAGGGGAAAGGTCTTATCTATTATGATAATGGTAGCTCTTGCTAGCCTTGTAGTAGTAGGGCTTTTACTTTCTGGTCCTTCTATGAGAAAGAGCCTAAACAATTCTCTAAATGAATATGAGCATCCTGATCTAATAGTAAGGTCGACTTACGGACTAGACTATGAGGATGAGGCCCTTATTAGAAAAGAAGAAGGAATTGATAAGATTAATTTCATCAAGGCTACTGATCTAAAAATTGGTGAAGATATTATTAGACTTAAAGAATACAAGACCGAAATTTCAAAATCGGTGATTACTGAAGGAAAAGTACCCTCAAAGGATGACGAGATAATCCTCGATGAAAATCTTAAAGATAAATATAATATAGGTGATGAGCTTAGTTTTTCTTATATCAATGATGAGCAAAAAGATGATCAAAAAATGGCAAATTTGACATATAAGCTTGTAGGTTTTTACAAATCATCTGATCACTTTATGGAGGATATGAAGGAAATTTCTCCTCTAGGCAAAAGTGAAATTGTAGGATTTGCCTATGTTTTGCCTAATAATTTCTTATCAGATAAGTATCATGAGGCAAATATAGTCTACA
>CABQOK010000203.1 GCA_902465755.1 uncultured Anaerococcus sp. | reverse complement strand
TAAGATTTCATCAGAAAGAGGCTTACCCTTTCTTACCTTCTCCATTATAGAGAAGGATTTTTTCTTATCAAGTCCCTGTTGGATAAGGGCGTTCATTATATCATCACGGGTAGAGATTATCTCGTCAAAGCCTGCCGTGCCATTTCTTACTAGGTCTTGGGCATTATTAAGCCACACATCAGTTCCGTGAGATAGGCCCGAAATTCTCGTCATCTCCGAAAACTTGGTTGGGAAGGTATCCTTAAGCATGGATCTTACAAAGTTTGTACCAAATTCTGGTATGCCCAAGGTCCCTATTTCGTTATTAGAAAAGTCATGCTTGATATCAAGACTTTCTGTAGAAGAAAATATCTTCATAACTTTAGGATCTCCCATAGTGATCTCTAGTGGGTTAGTTCCCGTCAAGTCCTGTAAAGCCCTGATTATTGATGGAACATCATGGCCTAGAAGGTCTAACTTTAGGAGAGTTTCGTGCATCATATTGTAAGTAAAATGGGTTGTCTTTATATCACCACTGCCATCATCAGCTGGATATTGGATAGGACAGATATCGAATATGTCTATATCATCAGGCACTACGATTAATCCTCCTGGATGCTGGCCAGTTGTTCTTTTGACATCCTTAAGTCCTCTTTGGATTTTCCTTACCTGAGCGTTAGTAAATTCTACCTGATAGTCTTCGCTGTATTTTTTGATATAACCAAAGGCAGTATTATCCTGGATAGCCCCAATAGTTCCTGCCCTAAAGACCTTGCCCTCACCGAAGAGGACTTCAGTATATTTGTGAATGGTAGGTTGGTATTCTCCTGCAAAGTTTAGGTCTATATCTGGTTCCTTATCACCCTCAAAGCCTAAGAAGACCTCGAATGGTATATTGTGACCATCCTTTTTCATCATAGTTCCACATTCAGGACAAGACTTGTCTGGATAGTCGATTCCTGCTCCTAAAAGATCTTCTTCGAAAAACTCCGAATGCTTGCAATTAGGACAGACATAGTGAGGAGAAAGTGGGTTTACCTCGGTAATATCTGCCATGGTAGCAGCAAAGGAAGAACCAACAGATCCACGCGATCCTACTAGGTAGCCGTCTTCGTTAGACTTTCCTACAAGCTTCTTAGCTATTATATAAAGAACCGCATAGCCATTAGAAATAATTGAGTTAAGCTCACGGTTTAGCCTATCTTCTACTATCTTTGGTAAAGGGTCTCCATAGATTGAATGGGCCTTGGCAAAGCAAGTATCCCTTAGCTCCTTATCAGATCCCTCGATCTTTGGTGGGAAGGTCCCTTTAGGAATTGGTCTAATATCTTCTATCATATCGACGATTTTCCTTGGGTTTCTAATCACAACATCCTCTGCATCGATTGGATTTAGATAGGAGAAGTCATCCATCATCTCCTTTGTAGTCCTAAAATAATAAAGAGGCTCGTCCTCATGGTATCTGAAATACTGACCCTTGTGGAGGATATTTCTTAGGATATAATCATCCTTTTCCATATATCTAACAGCACCAGTTGCGACTGCAAGCTTATTATCTTCCTTGGCAAAGTCTAAGATCCTCTTATTTATTTGTCTAACTTGATCGAAATCACGGATCTTACCCTTATTTACCATATCATTATAGATTCCTAGAGGAGCCATTTGGTAGAAGTCAAAGAGGTCTCTAATCCTATTAAGGTCTTTTTTGTTTCTCTCATTTTGTAAATACGAAAATAAGATTCCTTCATCAGAACCTGATCCTACTAGAAGTCCTTCCCTATATTTTTCTAAAACTGAGATTGGAGTCTTAGCCTCGGAATTAAAGTAATTCATCCTAGATTCTGAGATAAGTTGGTAGAGATTTTTAAGACCGACCTTATCCTTAGCGTAAACTGTGGCGGAGAAATACTCGTGCTTTGACTTCGGCCAATGGCTTTTAAGCTTGTTGATAGTAGAAAGATTTATCCCGTCTTCTTCCATAATCATCTTAAACATCTTGATGAAAATCTGAGCAGTAGCTCTAGCGTCATCGCTTGCCCTGTGGTGGTTGAAGGCAGGAATCTCAAGTTTTCTTGCGATCTTATCTAGGGAGAACTTCTTCATATCACTAAACAAGGATCTAGCCATTGGAAGAGTATCCAGATAGATTGGATTAAAGTCTAGCCCCATCCTGTGGCAGTTTTCCCTAACAAAGCCAACATCGAAGTCGGTGTTTTGTCCTACTAGGATTGAATCCTTGCAGAAGTCCAAAAATCCTGGAAGGATCTCTTCGATTGTAGGGCAGTCTTTTACCATCTCGTTAGTAATACCAGTTATTTCGATGATTTTTTCAGGAATAACCATCTCTGGATTTACCAATTCGTTATAGATTTCTGTAATCTTGCCGCCTTCTACCCTACAAGCTCCAATTTCTGTTATCCTATCTTTGTAGCGGGAAAGGCCTGTTGTCTCAAGGTCGAATACAACAAAGCTTTCTTCTTCTATATTTTTAATCTCGGAAACTTCCCTATCGCTTAGATTGGTAAGAACTCTAAGCTCATCTTCTACTAAAAGAAGCTCGGCTCCAGGAAGCATCCTTATCCCTTCCTTAGAAAGGGCTTCGTAAAGATCTGGAAGGCCTTGGAGGGTTGCTGTATCAGTGATACCAACAGCTCCCATCTTCCAGTTTTTTAGGGTACTTACCAGGTCCTTATTGTCTACAAAGCCATCGAGGTTGGT
>CABQOK010000202.1 GCA_902465755.1 uncultured Anaerococcus sp. | reverse complement strand
TTAAGGTGATATTTTGTACGCAAAAGTAATTTTAGATACCAATAGCAGATTTTTAGACAGAAGTTTTACCTACAAGGTCCCTGATAGATTAATTGATGATATATCTGTAGCAATTAGAGTACTAGTTCCATTTGGTGGGGGAAATAAAACTTATGTCGCTTTTGTTTATGAGCTAGTAGATGAGATAGATCCAGATATAGATTTTAAAATTAAAGAAATTATAGACCTTATAGATAATAGAAAGCTAATTTCAAATGAACTTATGGATTTAGCTTTTTTTATGTCCAAAAGATATATTTCTTCCATACAGGCTGCCCTAAAACAGGTTATGCCTCCAACCAAAATCAAAGACATCCACATATATTACCAAAACATAAGCGAGCATTCAAATGAATTTCTTGATTTTTTAAAAGAAAAAAGAAATGCAGGAGATTTGAAGAAGAAATTTCCCGATTATAAAGATAAATTAGATTACTATATCAAGAAAAAAATAATAAAAGAAACATTTGATGTAAAAACGAGTCAGAAAATTAGCTATGATGAGTATGCAGATTTAACAAAGCTTGATAAAGAATCATTAAGCCCTCGAGCCTACAAGCAAGTGGAAATTGTCAATTTCCTTGAAAGATTTGGAAAAACAGAAGTTAAAAAGTTACTCGCCCAGACACAAGCGACTAGATCGAGTTTAAATTCTCTTATCGACAAAAACATGGTTTGCATTAGAAAAAAAGAAAGAGATAAGGAAATTAATAAATCTTATAGTAAGTATCATAAATTTAAATTAAATGATGAACAGAAAAGTGCCTACAACTCAATTAATAATAAAAGAGATGGACACTTTCTCTTATATGGAGTAACTGGAAGCGGAAAGACAGAAATCTTCTTACAGATGGTAGAACAAGTAATAAGTGAAGGAAAAGAGGCTATTATCCTTGTACCAGAAATTTCTCTAACTCCACAAACAATTGAAAGATTCAAGGGGAGATTTGATGAGAAAATAGCGATTATACACTCCAGACTCACGCCTAAAGAACGCTTCAATCAATGGAGAATGATAAATAATGGAGAAGTTAAAATTGTAATCGGTGCACGATCTGCAATATTTGCTCCCTTTAGAAATCTTGGCATAATCATAATTGATGAAGAGCATGATCAGTCATATGTATCATCACAAGATCCTAAATATCATACAGATGAAATTGCTATTGAAAGAGCCAACAGACATTCTTGTAATCTAATACTTGCAACTGCGACTCCTTCTATAAGGACTATGGATAGGGTACTAAAGGGTGAATTTGATTTAATAAAACTTAAGAATAGAGTTAATAAAAACATGCCTATCGTAGGTATTGTTGATATGAGAGAAGAACTTAAAAAATCGAACTTCTCCATGATTTCTAGAAATTTACAGAGAGAAATAGAAAATAATCTTAAAAATTCTGAGCAAACAATATTGTTTCTAAATAAGGTTGGACATGATTCCTTTACCTTTTGTAGATCATGTGGCCATGTTATAAAATGTGAAGCCTGTGATGTAGCTATGACTTATCATAAAAATGTAGACAAACTAGTTTGCCATTATTGTGGTAGGACTAAAAAACAAGTTAGAATTTGTCCGGTATGTCATTCTAAAAAAATCAAAGAATTTGGTGCAGGAACTGAAAAATTAGAAGAAGAAGTAAGACATTTATTTCCAAATGCAAATATTTTGAGAATGGATTCTATGACAGCTACTAATAAAAGCTCATATGATAAAATGTATAGAGATATGAAAAATAGCAAAATCGATATTCTTTTGGGAACGCAAATGATTGCAAAGGGCTTAGACTTTAAGAATGTATCATTAGTCGGAATTATATCGGCGGATTTAAGTCTAAATGTAGGTGACTTTAAGGCAAATGAAACTACCTTTCAATTGCTAACTCAAGTATCAGGAAGGGCAGGACGAGATAAAATAGAAGGTAGGGTAGTAATTCAAACATATAGACCCGATAATTTTGTAATTCAAGCTGCGAAAAATAATGATTACGAAGCCTTTTATGAAAATGAGATAAAATTAAGGAAGGCATTTAATTATCCACCTTATACAAATATTTTGACTATAAGGATAATTAATGAATCGAGAATTAAGGCCATAGATATTTCCAAGAAACTCTATAAAGATATATCTAAGTCAATAATGAATAATAGTATTGAACTTATAGGACCTAATCCGTGTAAAATAGCAAGAATTAACAATAAGTTTAGGTATAATATATTAATAAAGGTGGACTATAAGGGGCTAAGTGAAGTTATTGATATTATTAATTCATTAAGGATTAAATATATCAATGAGTATAAGGATACAAGTTTTATACCTGCCCTTAATCCAGTAAATATTAATTAAGGAGTTAAGATGTTTGATTTTTTTAAAAAAAAGAAGAACAAAGAAGAAATTGAAAAAAAAGGGGAGATAGATAAAACTGAGGAAGTTGTCGAATCTCCTAAAGAAGACAAGGAAGTTTCAGAAGATGACGGATCTGCTAAATCCCACGATTTTTTCTTAGAAGAAGAGTTAGAAGACAATAATGAATTAGAAAGTTTTGATGATAATATTGATACAATCGATAAAGAAGAGATAAACATTAATGAATCAATAGATGATGATGTTGAAGCTACTGGATTTTTTGCAAAGATAAAAAAAGGATTAACTAAAACTCGCGAT
>CABQOK010000201.1 GCA_902465755.1 uncultured Anaerococcus sp. | reverse complement strand
ACTCTTCTGTAGTGAGCGTAGTCTGTGTCTCCTTCTGTTGAGATTAGTAGGATTACTGAATTTTCGTCAAGTTTTAGGTCTTTTTTAATCTCTTCTAAATCTTTCCTTTGGAGGATTTCTGAAAGAGGACCCATGGTTGCTGCTCCACTTTCTCCTGAGATTATCTTCTTGTCGTCCTTTAAAGGATTTCCTAGAATTCTCATTCCTCTTGCTGCTGCCTTATCTGGAACTGATAGGAAGGCATCTGCATAAGAGTGTAACACTGGCCAGCCTACTGTTACAGGCTCACCGCAAGCAAGTCCTGCCATGATTGTATCCATCTTTCCGGTTACATTGTGGATCTTTCCATCATCCGCTTCTGCTGTGATGAAGTTACAGTTTGCTTTTTCTGGTTCTACTATAGTTATGAATGGCTTTTCTTCTCCCTCATAAACTGAAGAGAAATATCCGGTAACTCCTGTTGCAAAAGAACCTACTCCGGCTTGAGCGAAGATGTGTGTTGGTTTAAGACCTACTTCTTTTAGTTGGTCGTTACTTTCCTTAGCAAGGGTTGCATATCCTTCTATGATCCATGTTGGAATCTTCTCGTATCCTTCCCAAGCTGTATCTTGAACCATTACCCAGCCTTTTTCCTCGGCGTTCTTGTTGGCAAGACGTACGCAGTCATCGTAGTTAAGCCCATCCATTATGTCACATTCTGCTCCCAAGGCTCTGATGTTGTCACGTCTTTCTGTAGCTGATCCATCTGGCATGATTACCACGCATTTTTGCTTAAGTTGGTTGGCAGTCCAAGCCACTCCCCTGCCGTGGTTTCCGTCTGTCGCTGTTACGAAGGTAATATCCCCAAGCTTTTCTCGTACTTTTCTTGAAATCATTTTCTCAAATGGTAATTGTTCGATATCAACTCCCAACTTATCAGCTATGTATTTTCCAATGGCGAATGATCCACCAAGTACCTTGAAGGCATTTAGGCCAAATCTGTAAGATTCATCTTTTACGAAGATATCCTTTACGCCAAATTGCTTAGCTAGGTTACTTAGTCTTACCAGTGGAGTTGGCTCATAATCAGGGAAACTCTCATGAAATTTTTGTGCAGTGTTAACAACTTCCTCATTGATAAAATCTAGGGAAGCCTTTTCTCTTTTACTAATATCATTTAGTACTATCTTATATTGTTCTTGCAAAATTACATCCTTTCGATTATTTCTCGATACATCCTTCACTTTGCCCTTATTCGGCATTTGCAAATTCTCTATCTTAAGCCATAATAATAAGTGGTATGTGATATATCACTATTATTATAGGACCTATTTCTGAGATTGTCAAATAAATATTAAACGATTTCATAGATATGTTATAATAATTATAGAAAGGTAGAAAAATGACAACACAAAAAGCTAACAAAATAAAAAGAACCTTCGTCAAAGACGAAGCTTACAATATACTTCACGATAAGATTATTTCTGGAGAGCTTACTCCTTACACCCAACTTAAGATCTCTGAGCTTTCCAAAGAACTTGGGATTTCACGAACTCCAGTAAGAGAAGCCATCCTTAGGCTAGAAAACGAAGACCTCGTTATAAGCAAGGCCAACCAATGGACCATGGTCGCTCCAATTAAGGTCGAAAGGCTTAAAGATATCTATCCCCTAGTACTTGAACTTGAAAGCTACGCCTTAAGGGAAAATTTTGATCAAATCACAGATGAATTCATTGATGAGCTTGAGAAGATCAACAAGCAGATCAGGATGGAGCATATGAACGAAAATATTATGAGAGTAATCGAGCTTGATGATGAATTTCACGACTTAATAGTCGGTCTTTCTCCAAACAAGGAGATAAAACCTATTATAGATAGGCTTAAGAAGAGGATCAAAAGATTTGAAATAGGCTTCTACCAGGCCAAGGACTCCCACAAGGCCCCATCGACCTACGACGAGCACCTAATCTTAATAGACAGCCTCAAAAAAAGAGACCTAGATAAGTCTCTCGATGCCCTAAGGAAAAACTGGACTACGACTATTACAGATGAATCAATAGAGAAAATCAGTAAGCTTTTAAATGTTGAAAAATAAAAATTTTGAAAGCAAAGCAACAAATCATATGGGATTCCTATGCCCTCCCTTTCCATAAGAATTAATATATATAAAATCTTTGTAAAGTGGAGGGGCAAATAATAAAATATTTTTCAAAGCCCTTAGCTTTAGTAAATACAAGACGTGCGGGGCTTTTTGTCTTTGAAAGAAATCTCGCCATTTTGGGCAAAATAAAAAGGCTATCAGATAATGAATCCTGCCATTAGCTTTGGAAAAGCTCCAGGGAAAGAGTCGCTAAACCTATGGGCTAGTGACTCTATAATAAGCTGACGGGCTGCCTCTAATGGCCGGAGGGCCTGCCTCCATCAGTTGGTGGGCTGGACCTCTCATGGCCGGCCGGGCCCTGCCTCCACGAGCCGGCGGGCTGGGCCTCTCTTGGCCGGCCGGGCCCTGCCTCCATGAGCCGGCGGGCTAGCCTTGCCCTACCGACCAGGATAGGTGAAATTTCCTAAGAAAACCTTCTTTTGACGCTAGGATGATTATTCATAGTTTTAAATAGACTATAGCTTTATAGTTCAATGTTTATCGCAACCTGCGATTGTCTCAAGGCCGTGGATTAGGAAGGGTTTTATGATTTCAAAGTTTTCCCTTGAGGCTTTGGGACTTCCT
>CABQOK010000200.1 GCA_902465755.1 uncultured Anaerococcus sp. | reverse complement strand
CCCTGAAATTATCAATATCCAAAATCTCTATAGAACAATTCTCACTTGCTATAACCGTAGTTTCGTCATCATATCCTATCATCAAGGGCCTTATCCCATTGTAGTCCCTGAAGCCTACGATCTTATCCGGCATACAAAGCACACATGAATAAGCTCCCCTAAGATCTTTCATAGCTCGCCTTATAGCTTCTACAATATCGCCCTCAAAGTATCTAGTAATCAGAAGGAGGATCAGCTCGCTATCTGTATATGTATGAAAGGCCATGCCCATTTCTTCTTCTTTTTTCTTTAATGTTTTATAATTTACAAGATTTCCATCATGGGCTAAGGAAAACTCATTTCCTTTAGCAAAACTTACCAAGGGTTCGACATTATAGTCTTGGTTACATCCTTCTGGAGCACTTCTCACATGGCCTAGGCCGTATTCTCCTTCGCTATCTTTTAGATTCTCATCTGCAAAAATTTCATTGACAAGTCCTAGACCTCTTATTCTTCTTAAATTTTCTCCAGTTGATAAGATAATTCCAGAAGCATCCTGGCCCCTATGCTGGATCGAGCTTAATGAATAAAATAATTTCTGTGTTTTTCCTACTTTAGTTTTTATACCTACTACACCGCTCATTAGTCTATCTTCTCCTATATCACTTATCTACACACATAAAAAGAGAACCCTAAATAGGGTCCTCTTAGTGCAGGGCAAAGAAATTCAATTGTAAATCTCAACTTTTTGATGTAGGCAAAGATAGAGTTAATCACGCTAATAGAAATGAATTTTATAGTAAATGTTTTGTTTGTTAGACATTTGTTTTTCATAGCACCCTCCATCTTCCCTAAATTTTTGTATATCTATATTATAAATAATTTAACAAATTTTGCAAGTTTTTTAAGTGATTTTTTTCTGAAATTTTTAGCCTAAATTATTATGAAAAGGTAAACAATTAGAACAATCCAACCACTTCATTATTTTCATCTAAATCAATTTTATAGGCATTAGCAGCCTTTGGAAGTCCCGGCATGGTTAAAATATTTCCAGTATAGGCAACCAAAAATCCTGCTCCAGCATTGATCCTAATTTCTCTAATCGTTATGTCGTAGTCGTCTTCAGTGATATTGATATTTCCATCATCTGATAGGGAATAAGGTGTTTTGGCTACACAAATTGGTAGGTTTTGATAGCCTAAGTCTTCGATTTTTTTGATATCCTTCTCGCACTTTTTGCTATAAACTACACACTTAGCCCTATAGATTTCCTTGGCTATAGTTTCTATTTTTTCCTTTACACCTTGGTCTAGGTCATATAGGTAGTTAAAGTCATTGTCATTTTCACAAAGCTCAACTAGATTTTGGGCAAGCTCTTTTCCACCTGCTCCCCCATCAGTAAAGACACTTGTCTCGACTGCCTTTACTCCAAGTTTTTCTGTCATCTTTTTTACGAGTTCTATTTCTCTATCGGTATCAGTATCGAACTTGTTGATAGCGACGATTATATTTTTACCGAATTTTCTCATATTTTCTATATGGATCTTGAGGTTCTTAAAGCCTATTTCAAGTTTTTCTAGATTATCTTCCTTCAAGTTTTCAAAGTCAACTCCAGCGTGATATTTTAGGCTTCTTATTGATGTAACTATTACACTTGCGGAAGGAGTGAGTCCTCCTAGCCTACATTTGATATCGTTAAACTTCTCAGCTCCAAGGTCTGCCCCGAAACCTGCTTCTGTCACCACATAATCTGCTATGCCAAGGCCAGTTTTGGTCGCAAGTAGAGAGTTACAACCATGGGCAATATTTGCAAAAGGTCCTCCGTGGATTATTGCTGGAGTATGTTCTACAGTTTGGACAAGGTTTGGCTTAAGAGCTTCCTTCATAACTACAGCGACAGATCCTGTAGCCTTGATGTCATCGACTGTTACAGGATTATTGTCATAGTCATAGCCTACGATCATCTTGCTTACTTTTTCTCTGAAGTCTTCGATACTTGTGGCAAGGCATAAAACTGCCATCATCTCTGTCGCAACTGTTATATCAAATTTATCCTCACGACTGACGCCATCTGTCCTATTTCCTAAGCCTATTACAATATTTCTTAGGGCCCTGTCGTTTAGGTCAACACATCTTCTCCAAACGATTCTTTTTGGATCTATTCTTTTCTCATTTCCTTGGTAGATATGATTATCCAAAATCGCAGCCACGAGATTTACCGCACTAGTTATGGCGTGGAAGTCTCCTGTAAAATGTAGGTTAATCTCATCCATTGGGAGAACTTGGCTGTAGCCTCCACCAGCAGCTCCGCCTTTTCTTCCGAAGGAAGGTCCCATAGATGGCTCTCTTAGGACAGATATTGCCTTCTTGCCGATTTTATTTAAGGCCATGGAAAGGCCTATGTTTAGGGTTGTTTTTCCTTCTCCACTTGGTGTTGGATTTGTAGCAGTTACAAGGATTAGCTTAGAGTCTTTTTTCATATTGTTTGCATAAGCTAATGGTAGTTTAGCCTTGTACTTTCCGTATTTCTCATAATCATCGATCCCCAAAACCTTACAGATCTCATCGATGTCCTTTAGTTGGGCTTCCTTCGCTATTTCAATATCAGTCTTCATTTAATCTTCCTTTCAAATGCATTATTTATAAAAAATAATAAAAACAAAACACCTCGTCACTTTGAATATACCATCTAATGTAATTTTTTTAAGTTATCCTTATTTTTATTTGTAAAATAAAAAGTCT
>CABQOK010000199.1 GCA_902465755.1 uncultured Anaerococcus sp. | reverse complement strand
GATAATGATAGGGTAACAGAAGAAGACTTAAAGACTATAGTCGATGTGTCAGAAGAGCAGGGGGTAATCAATAACGAAGAAAGTGAAATGATAAATAACGTCTTCGAATTCGGTAACTCTGACGTATCAGATATCATGACAGCAAGGACCAATATGGAAGCTATTCCAGTAGATCTTCCTATTGATGAGCTTAAGGCCTTCCTTAAAGGGTCCAATCATTCTAGAATTCCAGTTTACGGCAAAAATATAGACAATATCCTAGGCATCCTTCATATGAAAGACCTAGTAAGTCACATGATTTCTGAAAAAGACTTAAAGCTTATCGATTGTATAAGACCTGCCTATTATGTCTATGATAATATGCACATCTTTGATCTATTTACAACCATGAGAGGGGAGAATCTCTCCCTTGCTATTGTAATCGATGAATACGGCGGAACAAGCGGCCTTGTAACCATAGAAGATATAGTAGAAGAGCTTGTAGGAGAGATCGATGATGAATATGATTCTGCCTACGAGACAATTTATAAGATAAATGATAAGGAATATTTGGTCAATCCTTCAATCCACTTAAATGATTTCAACGACTATTTTGATACGAATCTAGAGGAGATCAAAAACGACTCTATAGGAGGTTTTGTTATTGATAATCTTTCTAGGATTCCTAACAAGGGAGATTCTATCAAAATTAACAACATGACTATCACAGTCCTTCAAGTCGACAGATATAAAATCGAGATGCTCAAAGTAAATTTTATATAAAGGAGTTATTATGAGAGAAGTAGTTTATATCACAGGCCACAAGAATCCAGACACAGATTCTATAATGAGTGCCTTAGCCTATGCTGACCTTAAAAACAGACTCGGTGAAGTCAAGGCAATTCCAATTAGATTAGGCAAGCTCAATCCAGAAAGTAAGTTTGTCCTAGACTATTTTGGCCTTAAGCCACCAAAGCTTAAGGAATCGATCAAGCTTCAAGTCAAAGACCTTGACATAGATAAGGGAAATATCATAGACCCTTCCATCGCCATAAGGTCTGCTTGGGAAATCTTCCAAAAGGGAGATGCCAACTCTCTTTCTGTTGTCGATGCCAATGGTAAAATCGAAGGAATCGCCTCCCTTTCTAACATTACCCGTGCCTATATGGACGTTTGGGATGACAAGATTTTGGGAAGAAGCAAGACTCCAATTGATAATATCATAGATGTTCTTGCCGCCAAAATTATTAACCTTCCAGAAAATCCAAGGGCCTATGATGGGAAGATGACAGTCTTTGCCATGAATGATGAGGACGGCGAGACCTTGGATGAAGTTTTCCTCGAAGGAGATATTATTATCTCAGGTAACAGGGACGATTATTATGAATATATCCTAAATAAAAAAATCGCCCTCCTAATCCTAACTCATGGAGCAGAGATGAATGATGAAATGGTTGAACTTGCCAGGAAAAATGATGTCACAGTCCTATCTACTGAATACAATTCTTTCATGACAGCAAGGCTACTGCCAATGACTATTCCAGTTAGCCACGTGATGACAACAGATAATCTAATTTATTTTACTGAGGATGATAATCTAGATACAGTAAGAGATGCCATGGCCAAGTCAAGGTTTAGGTCATATCCAGTAGTGGACTCAACCAAAAGAGTCGTAGGATCTGTATCAAGATACCATCTTATCTCATCTGATAAGAAAAAATTGATCCTAGTAGATCACAACGAGAGAAACCAATCAATCGACGATATAGAAGAAGCAGAAATCCAAGAGATAATCGACCACCACAGGGTAGCCAATATCCTAACTACAGGGCCAGTATTCTTTAGGGCAGAGCCAGTAGGATCTACCGCAACTATAATCTCTGAGATGTATCTAGAAAGTGGAATCAGACCAAGCAAGGAAATTGCAGGGATTCTTTGTGCTGCTATGATATCAGACACACTTTTGTTTAGATCTCCAACGACTACTGATACCGACAGGAGAATTCTAGACAGGATGAGCAAGATTGCCGACATTAATCCAGAAGACTTTGCCGATAAGATGTTTAGGGCAGCGACTTCCCTAAAGGGAAAGTCTGCAAGTGATTTGGTAGAAGGAGATGTAAAGACCTTCAATATAGGAGGAGAAGACTTTAGAGTCGGTCAAGTTATGACCATGAATCCAGAAGAGCTCCTTCCAATTATGGATGAGCTAAAAGACTTGATGGATAAGAAAATCAAATCCAAAAACGAATCCACCTTTGTCCTAGTCCTTACAGATATATTTAATGAGAGAAGCGAGCTTCTTGTAGTAGGTGAGCATTTCGATTCTATAAAAGAAGAGTTTGGCGAAATTACAGACAAGGGCACTATCAATGCACCAGGAGTCTTAAGCCGTAAGAAACAAGTAATACCAAGAATAACAGCAGCTGTAATGGCTGACAAATAGATATGTCCTAGGCTTATTCTCGATAGAGAGGTGGCCTAGGATTTTTGCGAGGAAAAATGGAAATATTAGACTTATATGATGAAAACAGGATAAAGACAGGTGGGACCTACATAAGAGGGGAGAAGATGCCGGATGATACCTATAGGCTCATAGTCCACCTATTGATATTTGATGATTGGGGAAATCTCCTTATCCAGAAAAGACAAAAGACAAAGTCTATGGCAAACTTATGGGACATCACTTGTGGAGGAGCAGCAAGCTCTGGAGAGACTAGCAAGGAAGCTATAGCTAGAGAGCTTAGAGAAGAGCTAGGTA
>CABQOK010000198.1 GCA_902465755.1 uncultured Anaerococcus sp. | reverse complement strand
AGCAGGTGAGCTTGCTATGATGATTTCCATATCCCTTCGCTTCATCCCAACCCTATTTGATGAGGCGCAAAAGATAAGGATGGCCCAAATGGCAAGGGGAGCGGACTTTGAATCTGGTAATATTATCAATAGGGCAGTGAGCATGATCCCTCTTCTAGTCCCACTATTTATCAATTCCTTCAAAAGAAGCGATGACCTTGCCACAGCAATGGAGGCTAGGATGTATAGGATAGGACACGATAGGACTAAGCTTAACGAGATCAATATGGGAAGGGTGGACTGGCTAGTTATATCCTTATTTACCATATTTTGCATAGTAGTAATCGTCCTTCACTTCCTATGATTAGAAATGTACTCCTAGAAACAGCCTACGATGGGACTAACTTCGCAGGTTTTCAATACCAAAAGGATGAGAGAAGTGTAGAAGAAGAGTTAAGAAATGCTATAAGAAAGGTAACGGGAGAAGATAATAGGCTTGTATCTTGTGGAAGGACCGATAGTGGAGTTCACGCCAGAAGCCATTTTGTAAACTTCCTTACTGCGACTTCTATTAATCCTAAGGCCTTTAGCTTTCATATCCAGCCTCATCTACCAAATGATATATTGGCCCTTTCTTCGAAGGAAGTTAGTTTAGACTTTCACGCGAGATTTTCCTGTAAGTCCAAGCTTTATAAGTATATAATCTACAGGGGAAAACTCATGCATCCAGTCTTTAGGAACTACAAGGAAGAAATATCCTATCCTCTAGACCTTAAGAGATTGGAAGAAGGTCTTAAGATCCTCGAAGGCGAGCATGACTTTAGGCTATTTATGAGACAAGATAAGAAGCTTAAAATAAATACAGTTAGGAAAATCGATGAGGCCTACTTCGAGGAAGAAGGAGATGACCTTGCCATTTACTTTAAGGGGGAATCCTTCCTCCACAATCAAGTAAGGATTATGGTGGGATCACTCATAGAGCTTAGCCGAGGAAGGCTTAGCCTTGATGATTATAGGAAGTTTTTCGATAAGGATAATGAGACAAGAGCAAATCCCGCCTTGGGAGCCCAGGGCTTGTACTTGTGGAGCGTAGAATTTTGAAAGAGAAAAGTTTAAATGAAATAAAGGCCATAAGTCTTTTCGCTTTCCTTATAGGATGCGGATATTACCTAAAAGAAGGCATGGGCATATACTATCTTCTAGTAAGTGTCCTTTTTGTATATCTGGATTCTATCTTCATTAATAAGGAAGGCTTATTTGTATCCAAACACATATTCTACTTACTACTTGCGATTTATAATGTAATTAGTCTGGCCTTTATGATACAATATATAAGAGGAAAGAGTCTCAATGATATATTTCTCGCGCTCCTCAAGCCCTTTTTGGGAGCAAATGAGATATACATAGTGGGTTTTATCCTAATATTTACAACAGGACTTATTATAAAACAAAACATTATCGGAGCAAATAATGGGAAAGAATAGAAGAAATACACAAAAAACTGACAAAAAAAGACAAAATATCTTGGGATTTTCTAAAAAGAAAATAATTGGAATAATTGGTCTAGTATTAGTCCTTGCCCTTGCCATATATTTTGGCACAAATAGGAGAGGGCCTATGACCAACAAGCTTGCCACAACTACAGAAATCGATGATAACTCCTACAACCAATCTAGGATTATGCGTGTAGATTTAAACAAGATCAAGACGATAAACTTCGACCTAGGTACATGTGATGTGAGAATCCAAAGATCTAATACCAACCCTTATGTCGAATATACGGTCCTCTATAGGGGAGAAGAAAACTCCTACGATATGGAGGTAAGTTTTAACGAAGGAGAACTAAAACTTAAGAACAAGGTCCTTGGCAAGGAACTTTACATGAAGGATAAAATTCCAATAGTTAGGATTTTTCTACCAATGGAAGGCGGTCTTGATGAGATTAAGGGGAAAATTACTGCTGGAGATGTCAAAATCACAGACCTTGAAGTCAAAAACTTCGACCTAAGATTAGATAGTGGAAATGTAAGTGTAGATAATGCCTACTTCCAAGGAGCTATCTCAAACGGATCTGGTTCAATCAACCTAAACAAGGCTGAGATTAATAATACCAAGCTTGAAACAACTACTGGAAACATCAACATAGTAGACTCCACACTCGGAAATAGACTAGACTTCATCACCCAAACAGGGGACATAATAGTAGAAGCTGATAAGACAATCGACAACTACAATGTAAACGCCAAACTATCAGTAGGAAACTTCGTCCTAGGAAATATATCCTATAGAAATATCAAAGACGGCTACTCCAGCGAAAACGACGGCAAGTACAAGATCTCCATGAGAACAAAAATAGGAGATATAATCTTTAACCGAGGCGAGGGAGCGACTGTAGATAAGGAAGAATACATCACCAACGAAAGCAAAACTTCGACAGAAGATGAAGAAGAAGGTGGAAAAGACAGCGAAGAAGAATCAGAAGATGTGGAGTCAGAAAATGAAGAAACCACTGACTCCGACACTGAAGATACTGAAAGTACACAAGAAGAGGAAAGCTCGGATTACGAGAGCGTAGATACAGAAGAAGAAAATAATTAGGCTTATGGCTTAATTATTTTTTTTACAGAAATATTGCGTAAGATCATTAGTAGATTCAGCTTTTCCCGCCCCTTATCCCTAATGGTTCTGGCCACAGCGAACAGAGTGAGCTGATGGCAGAGTGCCGGACAGGCGGGCTTCGATTTTTGTAAAAAATCAAATAAGT
>CABQOK010000197.1 GCA_902465755.1 uncultured Anaerococcus sp. | reverse complement strand
CTTAACTATTTTTGTTCCTACTTTTCCTTCTAATCCATCTAAAGCTTTGTCTAGTGAAGTTATTATTGCTTCACCTTCTGGGTTTTCTTCTAGGAATCTAAGACAAGCTTCTATTTTTGGTAACATAGATCCTTTAGCAAATTGACCTTCTTCTATATATTTCTTGGCCTCATCTACGCTAATTTCTCTAAGTTCCTCTTGATTTTCTTTGCCAAAATTGATATATACACTATCAACTGCAGTTAGGATTAAAAGTTTATCTGCATTTATATCTGCTGATATTTTACTTGCAACAAAATCTTTATCAATTACAGCATCAACTCCAACAATAGTACCATCTTCATCAAAGACTGGAATTCCACCGCCGCCGCCTGTAATTACAGCTGTATTATTTTCAAGCAAAGTTTTTAGGGTTTCTATTTCCTTTAACCTAACTGGCTTTGGACTAGCAACTACTCTTCTATAGCCTCTGCCTGCATCTTCTTTGAAAGTATAACCGTCTTCTTTCTCGATTCTTTCTGCATCTTCTTTGTTATAGAACGTTCCTATTGGCTTAGTTGGATCTTTGAAAGCTGGGTCGTTCTTATCAACTTCTACTTGACTTACTATTGTCACAACCTTTTTGTCGATCTTTCTTTTCTCAACCTCGTTTTCAATTGCTTGTTGAAGGTGATAACCTATATATCCTTGGCTTAAGGCAACGCATTCTACCAAAGGAAATTCTGGTATGCTTGTATCAATCTCACTTGCCTTAGATAATCCTAGGTTTATTACACCAACTTGTGGTCCATTTCCATGAACTATGGCTACATTTTCATAATTTTCTATAATATCTGCCAAGGCCTTAGAAGATCCCTTCACTGCTTCTAATTGTTCTTTCGGACTATTTCCTAGGGCGTTTCCACCCAATGCTACTACTATTGTCTTCATCTATGCTCCTTTCTCAAATAATGATGGTTTGTGCAAATTTTCTTTATTTCTTATTTTTTTGATCTAGCTTATAATAATTCTCTCCATTAAAGAATTCTTTCTTAATATCTTTTATCTCTCCGCTCATAGCTATAAGTCCTATCATATTAGGTATTACTACAAGTCCTAATGTAAAGTCTAAGAATACTCCAGCCTTATCGAAAGATACAAATATTCCAAGAAGAATCATAAGTGATGCTACAACTCTCATAACCTTACCAACCTTAGTACCAAATAGATATTCAGCTTGTTTTTCACAGTAAAATACTATTACTATAATTGTTGATAATACAAATAAGAATAAGCTTATTGATATTATGATTGATCCCGCTTGACCAAATATTGTATTAAATGCTCTTTCAACTGCTACTGGTGCTAGTTGGTCGCTTTCTGCTTGGCTTAGACCTGGTTGCCATACTCCTGATAAAAGAACTGTTAGGGCTGATATTGTACAAACTATAATTGTATCCGCAAATACTTCAAATACTCCCCACAAACCTTGTCTAGCTGGGTGATCTGTTGTAGCTGCAGCATGACCATATCCTGCAGAACCCATACCAGCTTCGTTAGAATAAACACCACGAGCAACACCCATAGATATTACCTTAGATAAAGCAGCTCCACCAACTCCTCCAGCAACTGCTTTTGGATTGAAGGCACCTTTGAAAATATATCCAAGGACTCTTGGCACATCACCTATGTGCATAATGATTATGATTATACCAAAAAGGATATATAGGGCTGCCATTATTGGAACTAGTTTTTCTGTAACTCTACCGATTTGTTTTACTCCACCAAACACTACAATTGAAACAATTATAAAAATAACTATAATAGCAATTGTTTTGATAGTGTTTTCGTTTAGACTAGTTGCCGCAAATACATTTTTAACAGGATTTGCTGCTGATAGAGTTTGAAGAGTAATTGATGGAAGGATTTCAATCATAAAGAAGAAAGCTGCCAAAGCTCCCATTGCCTTACCAAGACCACCCTTTAGTCCGTTCTTTAACATATAAGAACATCCACCAACGAAGTCTCCATCTTCGTTCTTCTCCCTATATTTGATAGATAGGGCAACTTCTGCAAACTTTGTTCCTTGACCAATTATTGCAGCTATCCACATCCAGAATACAGCTCCGGGACCTGCTGCAAATATAATAGTTGGAGCGACAACTATGTTTGCTGCTCCAATAGATGAAGCAAGAGCTGTGGTCATGGCTTGGAAGGCAGAAACTGTACCAGATCCTTCTTCATTTTTAGAAAACATCTTTCCAAAAGTTTGTCTCATGATATATGGGAAATATTTTAATTGAATAAAGCCTGTTCTAATATTAATAATTAGACCACCACCCATAACTAGGGCAAGCAGTGGCCATCCCCATAACCATTCCGTAAACGATTTTATAATTTCTAGCATAATTTACTCCTTGTTGAAAATCACAACAAACCATCATCTTTTTTATTTTATTATCTAAAGTAGATGTTAACTTCAAATAATATAGTCAATCTAGGAATTATTTCTATCCTAGATTTAGATAAGTCAGCCTTCATGTATCATGAAAGATAACTCATCTTATAAACCTATCTATAACATTTACACAGAATAGAGAGGTTTACTATTGTGACCTTGTTATTATTATACAAAAGAAATCGTTTTTATATAAGACAAATACATATTTTATTTTTGTAAATAGAAATATATTTTGATTTTAAATCTTTATGATATAATTGTTATATAAACTAGACGATTAAAGAAAAAGAGGAGATGATTCATATAACTAAAAAAACAAATATCCAAGATGAGTCCACTTATTTTGAAATAAATAAAAATAAACTTCCCCTA
>CABQOK010000196.1 GCA_902465755.1 uncultured Anaerococcus sp. | reverse complement strand
GAAATTAAAAGTCAAGAATTTTTTTATATTTATTCTGATTTTAATTATAAAATGATAATTTATTCAAATTGATATTAATTATCATTTCTAGTATTCCATTTCCTTACACGAATATGTCTCTTCGATTTCTTCATCAGTTCCTGTGAGCTTAACTCTTACCTTAGATCTTTCTCTAATATAGTCGTTATTTAGAACCATACCGTATCCATCTGTCGTTTTTACTTTTTGACCTTCTTTGGGCATTTTCTTCTTCGTACATTTGTAGCATTCTTCTTCATAAGATAAACAGCACATGAGTCTTCCACACATACCAGAAATTTTCCCTGGATCTAGGGTGATATCTTGGTCTTTGGCCATCTTTATGGATAGGGGCTTGAAGTCATTAAGAAATCTTCCACAGCAGCATTTTTGTCCACAAGGTCCCAGGTGTTCTATCATCTTGGCGTGATCTCTTACTCCAATTTGTCTAAGTTCAATCCTATTTCTATAGATTGAGGCAAGATCTTTTACAAGAGATCTGAAGTCCACCCTATTTTCAGCCTTGAAGTAGAAGGTGATTTTGCTTCTGTCAAAGGTATATTTCGCATCTATTATCTTCATCTTTAGCCCATGGGCTGTGGCCTTTTCTTGGCAAAGACTTATTGCTTCTTTGGCATCTTGCTCGTTTTTGGCATAGTAATATAGGTCATCGTGGGTCGCTTTTCTTAAAACCTTTGAAAGATTTCCCTTAGCTTCTGCCTCGTCAACATCAACTAAGGCAACTTCTGCCATTTCCACTCCGTTGGATGTTTCTACTATTACCTTGTCCTTATATTCAAATTCATTTCCATTTGCATCGAAATGATATATTTTACCCGCTGGTCTAAATCTTATTCCTACGACTCTCAATCAGAAATTCCCCTCTCTAAATATATTAAATATGATTTTTTCTATGCTTAGATCATAATTAATATTTGTTCTTGAAGCATTTTGTATATCTTCTATCAAAAATATTGCTTTTTCTATTTCGTCTACTGAAATTTTCGGAAATTTTTTTAGCATATATTTTGTATTGTAATCTAGGTCATCTTTCTTATAATTGTAGCTTATAAGGTCCTGATATACTTTGAGTAAGGCCTTATAGATAGTTTGTCTATCGTCCTTATATTTAGCAAAGAAGTCCTTATTCTTGTAGTATGTTTCTATCTTACCCTTATAGATATCAGATATTATTCCAAAGACCTTGTCCATGTCTATATCAAGTTCATTTTCTTCAGATTTTATTGGAATTATCTGACATCTTGACCTAATAGTTGCCAAAAGATTGTATCTATTGGTACATGTAAAGATGATCTTTACATAATCTTTTAGCTCTTCCAAGCTTTTTAGCATTGCATTTGATCCTTCTTGCCTTAGATCCTGGGCGTTATGGATTATATATATTTTAATCTTGCCGTTGTAGGGTCTAAGATAGATATCCTTTAAGACTTGTCTGATAGTTTCTATATCTATCACTCCACCTTCTTTGTCAATCAGGTAAAGGTCAGGGTTGTTATCATAATCTAGGCCATAGTAGCTAAAAACTTCTCTTGCAAAATCAAGGGCAAAGGCCTTGTTCGCTTCTTCGTTTTTCCCTTCAAAAATATAGGCGTTGGACAGACTTTTTACATCTATCGCGCTTTCTTCAAAGCTCATAGTTGGATATATTTATCAACGTCTATTAGAAATATTGTAGCTCCACCGACAGTTATATCTATTGGAACTGTATTGGTCAAAAGTGAGCTTTCTGCTGTTGGATTGATGATAGTTGTAGTTGTATCTCTCTTCTTGCAGTTTTTCTCTATGATGGATAAGACTTCATCTAGGTCTTCTTCCTCAACACCTATTAGGAGAGTTGTGTTTCCTTTTTTGAGAAAACCACCTGTAGTAGCAAGTTTTGTAATCCTATATCCCTTATCTGTTAATGCATCAACCAAAAAGTTCACATCTGCATCTTGAACTATAGCTATAAGTAGTTTCATAGTTTTTCCTCCAAAGATTTGTAAATTAAATCCATTACTTGATCAGTTACTTCATCAATAGATTTCGTTGCATCTACTCTTTTAATATCATCCTTGTATCTTTCTGCTATATCTAGATATGCATCAAATATTTTCTTGTGGAAGTCGAAGTCTTCACTTTCGAGCCTATCTGCTGAGAAGTTCGCTCTCTTTCTTACTAAGGCTGTCTTGTAGTCGATATCAAAAAATATGGTGAGATCTGCCTTTGTATTTTCTGTTGCAAAGTCATTAATCTCCTTTACCTTTTCAATTCCAAGTCCTCTCCCAACTCCTTGGTAGAGAAGGGAGCTTAGGACGAACCTATCACATATGACAAGCTTTCCTTCAAGAAGCCTTGGCCTAATCTCTTCTTCTATAAGTTGGGCCCTGCTTGCGGCAAATAGTAGACATTCACACCTACTAGTCATAGTATCATTGTCATTATCTATGATAATTTCTCTAATCTTCTCAGAGATTTTGGTTCCACCTGGTTCTCTAAAGTCCAAGAATTCTATCTGATCTTTCTTAAGTCTCTTCTTTACTTCATTTATAACTGTTGTTTTTCCAGATCCATCAGGACCTTCAAATACTATTAGTTTTCCTATCATGGTTTTATTATACCATATTAGGGAAAATTTAGCTTAGAAGATTTTCCTAAAGATAGCAAAAAAAAAAGACCACGTGGCCTTTTTTAATCTTATTCTTCGTCTTCTGATTCACTTTCTTCAGTTTCATCAACTGTTGGAACGTCGCTTGCGTCAGCTGCTTCTTCTTCGCCTTCCTCTGGAATTTCTTCCTCATTAGGTTCTTGTAGTGAGCAGATAACTT
>CABQOK010000195.1 GCA_902465755.1 uncultured Anaerococcus sp. | reverse complement strand
CATTATAGAAATAAAAATACAAGAAGTTAATTATTCTATAAATAATATCTAGCAAGAAAAAGTATGGCAGATGTTGGAATTTAGTATATTAGTACTTTAATAAGGCCTAGATAGCTGTATTATATTACATGAATATAATTCAAAAATCCCTAATATTAAAGAAGTATAAAGAATAAAAATTCTATATAGTGCATAAAACTTTAGGAAATCCTTGACAAAATCTATTCATTGAGTTAAAATATATAAATATAAAAGTTACTTAATTTTTTAGGGGGAAAACCAATGAAAATGAAAAGAGTTTTTTCTTCATTGATGGCACTTGGACTAGCTAGTACTCTAGTTGCTTGTGGCGGTGGAGAAAATAAAGATGACAAAGCTGCTAATAATGACGCAGATACAAAAACTGAAGATAAAAACGAAGAAGCTACAGACGATAAAGACGCAGCTGAAGGCGAAGATGCCGGTGAACAAAGCACTGAAGATTTTGAAGCACAAACATCAGACGATACTCTAGTAGTAGGTCTTGGTGAGCTTAACGGAGACTTCTACGGTGGTTGGACAAACAACTCAGGAGACGTTAAGGTTAGGAAATATCTTGGTATCGAAGGAAACAACGGCTACCAAACAGTTGTTCAAGATGAATCAGGAGCTTGGGTAAACAACCCAGTAGTTCTAGATGGAGAGCCTTTATCAGAAGATAACGAAGATGGATCAAAGACTGTTACATTCAAGATTAAACAAGATCTTAAATGGTCTGATGGCGAACCAATCAAGGCAGATGATTTCATATTCGGATCCCTTCTACACACTCACCCAGAATATACCAAACTAACAGGCTCTACAAACCCAGGATCTGACTCAATCAAGGGATATGAAGCTTACAAGAAGGGTGATAGCGATGTATTTGAAGGTATAGAGAAAGTGGATGACTACACATTCAAGATTACAATAGACGCATCCTTCCTTCCATACTACGAAGAAGCATCTCTACTAGCTGTTGCACCACACCCAATGCACTATCTAAACGAAAACTTAGCTCTATCTAAAGAAGGTAACAAGCTTGTTGCTAAAGAAGGCTACGAGGTAAGCGAAGAAGAGAAAGAAAACTATGTAAAGAATCTGGATGAACAAATCAAAAAGCAAAAAGAAGATTTTGAAGAAAACAATCCAGCTCCAGCAGATGATGCATCAGAAGAAGACAAGAAGGCTTACGATGAAGCTAAACAAGCTCACGAAGATGCAATCAAGGACCTAGAAGATCGTAAAAATGGAGAAGTAGACCCTACTCAACAACTTATAGATGAAGCTATGCTTAAGGAAGTTAATGAATACAGACTCAAGCCAGAAGTTGTAACAGGACCTTACAAGTTTGAATCATTTGAAAACAACATGGTTAAACTAAGCCTAAACGAAAACTATGCTGGAAACTTCAAGGGTGATAAGGCTACAATTCCTAACGTAATCCTTCAAACAGTAAATAAAAATATTGCTGTAGACCTACTTGAAAATGGAGATATCGACCTTTGGGAAGAAGAATCTGAAGGTGGTCCAATCGACAGAATGAGAGAAGCTGCCGATAATGGAAAAATTGGTGGATATAACACATTCGAAAGAAATGGTTATGGTAACGTAACATTCCTAACAGACAGAGGAACAACAAAATACAAAGAAGTTAGACAAGCTATTGCTCACCTAATGGATAGAAATAGTTTCGTACAATCTTTCGCTGGTGGATATGGTGTTATAACTAACGGTATGTATGGTAGCAGCCAATGGATGTATAAGGAAAGAGGAGCAGATCTTGAAGGTAAGTTAATCAACTACCAAATGAACCTAGATCAAGCTAATGCCCTTCTTGACAAAACACCTTACAAGTTCGAGTCTGATGGAACTACAGCTTGGGATAAGGCTAAGGCTGATGAAGCTTTCTCATCTAACCCAGATGGATTTGACTATTATAGATACGATGAAAATGGAAACAAACTCGTAGTTAACCAATATGGTTCTGATGAATCACCAATTACAACATTGATTTCTAACCAAGTACCAAACAATGCTAAGCAAGTTGGTATGGAATACAATGTTACAGCTGGTTCATTCGCAACTCTACTAAACTACTACTACTATCCAGAAGAAGACCCAGAATATACAGTATTCAACATGGGTACAAACTTCGGTACACCATTTGACCCATGGTACGCATATAACTCTGAAGGACCTTACAACTATACTAAGACTAATGATCCAAAGGCTGATGAATTGACAGTTAAACTACGTAAGACACCTGCTGATAAGAAGGATGAATACCTAGATAACTGGGAAGAATTCCAAATCTGGTACAATGATTACCTACCAGAAATCCCACTTTACGCTAACCAATATCACACAGGTTACACAAAGAGAGTTAAGGGATTCGATGTTAATACACCAGTATGGCAATCAGAAGATCAAATCAACGCTCTTACTTTGGAAAACTAATAATAAGTAAATTAAGGGGCTCACTTGAGTGAGCCTTTTTATTTTCGTTATTGCGATTATACATAAAGTATTAAACATATTTGCAAAAAAACCATAAAGTTATGAAATAATATGCATAATTATGTCGTTATTTTACCAACGTTTACATTCCGTGGGCCTCTTTATATAATAATTTAATAAGATAGGTGGTTGACAAAATACGACTAATATTATAACATATAAATTATAAAAATTATTAACTTGGATTTGTCTATCTTTTTTTAAAATAACTACATATTTATCAGTATACTTTAACAAGATAACGAATCTCAATGTTACAAAATAGGAAGGGAAGATATGTTTCGTTATATAGTTAAGAGAATCATAAATTTAATACCAGTAGCTCTGATTATATCTATAATGCTTTTTGCTTT
>CABQOK010000194.1 GCA_902465755.1 uncultured Anaerococcus sp. | reverse complement strand
TACTTGGTGAGAGAATCCTAAGTTCATTACTAGATTCTTTCCTTGTTTGTTTGCTCTATATCCTGTTCCTTCGATTTGAAGTGTTTTGCTATATCCTTCTGATACTCCAACTACAAGATTGTTAATTAGAGATCTGTATAAACCGTGATCGACGTTTTGTGCTTTTGTGTAGTTTTCTGGAATTGTAACTAAAAGTTCGTTTTCATTTAATTCTAGTCCTACATTCTTTGAAACTTCAAGGCTATCTTCGCCTTTAGGTCCCTTAACATTTACTGTGCGATCGTTAATTTCTATTGTTACTCCAGAAGGTATTTCAATTGGAAGTTTTCCTATTCTTGACATATATATCTCCTTACCATACGTAACAAATAACTTCGCCACCTACATTTTCACTTCTTGCAGCGCGATCAGTTAATAGTCCTTTTGATGTTGAAATGATTGCTGTTCCTAGTCCGTCAAGTACCTTTGGAACTTCATTTGCTTTTACATAAACTCTAAGTCCTGGTTTAGAAATTCTTCTAAGACCTGAGATTACTTTCTCACCATTTTCAGTATATTTTAAATCAATTGTAAGAATACCTTGTTTGCCGTCTTCTTCTACGTTAAATCCTGTAATAAAGCCTTCATCAAGCAGAATTTGGGCAATAGCTTTTTTCTCATTAGAAGATGGTAATGAAACTTTTGAATGGTTTGCTTTGTTACCATTTCTGATTCTTGTTAGCATATCCGCTATTGGATCTGTCATCATAATATTATTCCCCCTTAATTACCAGCTTGCTTTTCTTACTCCTGGAATTTGTCCATTATTTGCAAGTTCTCTAAAGCAAATACGGCAGATTCCATACTTTCTTTGTTTTCTTTGTTGTTTAGCTCTTAGTGACTTTTTAGCCATTTTTGCTCCTTAATTATTTTCTAAATGGCATTCCCATTAATTCTAAGAATGCTTTTGCTTCTTCGTCTGTTTCAGCTGTAGTAACTATGTTGATATCCATACCGTGTAGGAAGTCTACATCATCATATTTGATTTCAGGGAAGATTAATTGTTCCTTGATTCCTAATGAATAGTTTCCACGTCCGTCAAAGCTGTTTGGATTGATTCCTCTAAAGTCTCTTACACGTGGTAGAGAAATTGAGATAAGTTTGTCTAAGAAGTCATACATTTTTTCTCTTCTTAGTGTTACCTTTGTACCAATAGCTTGACCTTCTCTAAGTTTGAAGTTAGCTACAGATTTCTTTGCCTTTAGTTCGATTGGTCTTTGACCTGTGATTAAAGCAAGTTCATCTTTTGCAGCATTTAGAAGATTTTGGTTATCTTTTGCTTCACCTAGTCCTACGTTTATAACAATCTTAGTAAGTTTTGGTACTTCATGAACATTTTCATATCCGAATTGTTCAGTAAGTTTGCCAACAACTTCGTTTTGATATTTTTCTTTTAATCTACTTGTCATAATATCTCCTTTGAACTAGTCGAATTTCTCGTCTGTTTTAGTAGATACACGAACTTTTTTGCCGTCTACAAACTCTACTCTAGTTCTTACACCTTTTTTAAGTTCTTCTGAGTATAGAAGTACTTTAGAAGCATCGATTGGACATTCTTTCTCGAGTCTTCCGCTTTCAGCCCCCATTTGTGTTGGCTTTTGGTGTTTAATTCTAATATTTGCACCTTCGACTATTACTTTTCCTTCTTTTGGTAGGGCCTTTACTACTTCGCCTACATGTCCTTTATATTCACCTGATATTATTTGGACTTTATCGCCTTTTTTAATGTGCATATAATCCTCCTATAATACTTCCGGTGCAAGTGAGATGATTCTCATGAATCCTTCACTTCTAAGCTCTCTAGTAACTGGTCCAAAAATTCTTGTTCCAACTGGGCTTAAGTCGTCTTTGATAACTACTGCTGCGTTTTCATCGAATCTAATTGATGATCCGTCACTTCTTTTTAGACCTCTTTTTGATCTAACAATAACGGCTTTAACTACAGCACCTTTTTTTACCGCTGCTCCGGGTGTTGCACTTTTAACTGAACAAACCACAACGTCTCCGATATTAGAATATCTTCTTCCAGTTCCTCCAAGAACTTTAACTACTGAAAGTTCTCTTGCTCCGGAGTTATCTGCAACTCTCATACGAGTTTCTTGTTGTATCATAATAATCTCCTATATCTAATTAAACAATTTCTGCTGCTTGGCTTACGCGAACGAGTCTCCATCTTTTTGTTTTAGATAGTGGTCTTGTTTCCATTATTACAACTGTATCGCCAACTTTAGCCTCATTTAGTTCATCATGAGCTTTGTATTTCTTGCTTCTGTTAATTCTTTTTTTGTACACTGGGTGTTGGATCTTTTCTTCAACTAAAACTGATATAGTTTTATCCATTGAATCAGATACGACAACGCCTTTAAGTACGTGTCTTCTATTTCTTTCCATGAAACTTAAGCCTCCCTATTTAAATTAAGCTTTCTTTCTGTTTGGATTGTCTTAACTCTAGCTATGTCTCTTTTAACAGAACCTATAGCTGATGGATTTTCAAGTTGTCCTGTTGCAAGTCTAAAACGAAGATTGAAAAGCTCACTTTGTAAATCATATAATTGTTTATCTAAATCTTGGTCTGATAAATTTCTGATTTCTGCTACTTTCATCCTTATTCCTCCGTACCTGTAACTTCAAGTCTTTGGATGAATTTTGTCTTGATTGGAAGTTTTTGCGCAGCAAGTCTCATAGCTTCTCTAGCAATTTCTTCACTAACACCACTCATCTCAAATAATACTCTACCTGGTTTTACTACAGCAACCCAATATTCTGGAGCACCTTTACCAGATCCCATTCTTACTTCTGCTGGTTTCTTAGAAACTGGTTTGTCTGGAAATACTTTAATCCAAATATTTCCGCCTCTTTTTATATAT
>CABQOK010000193.1 GCA_902465755.1 uncultured Anaerococcus sp. | reverse complement strand
AAAAGATTTAATGCACGGTGGGCAGAAATTACAGATACTTCATAATCAATCTCAAAGTCTTTTAAAATTGATGTTACTTTTTTGGCGATTTCTACATCTGAGGCTGAGCCCATTATTATTCTTACGTCTGTCATACTTCCTCCTAATTTTTAGAATAGTTTGGTGATTCTCTAGTTATTGTGATATTGTGTGGGTGATTTTCTATAAGGGAAGCTGGAGTTATCTTTATAAATTGAGCTTTTTCATAAAGTTCAGCTAAGTCTTTACTTCCAACATAGCCCATTCCTGATTTTAGTCCACCTAGTAGCTGATAGACTACCTCTCCAACAGGACCCTTGTAGGCAACTCTTCCTTCAACACCTTCAGGAACGTACTTTTTGGTATTAGTTTGGAAATACCTATCTCCAGATCCTTCTTTCATTGCAGCAAGGGATCCCATACCACGGTATTCCTTGTATTGTCTACCCTCGAAAAGAATTGTCTCTCCAGGCGATTCCTCAGTACCAGCAAAGAGGGAACCTGCCATTATTACATCTGCCCCACAGGCTAAGGCCTTGGTTATATCTCCAGAATATTTGATACCACCATCTGCTATTACAGGTATACCATATTTTTTAGCTTCCTTTACACAATCTATGATTGCGGTAATTTGTGGAACTCCTATACCAGTTACAACTCTAGTCGTACATATTGATCCTGGTCCAATACCTACTTTCACACAGTCTACACCAGCTTCTATCAAGTCACGAGTTGCATCTGCGGTTGCGACATTTCCTGCTATTAGGTCTAGGTCAGGATATTTTTCTTTGATCTTTCTTATAGCAGAAAGAACATTTTTAGAATGACCATGGGCAGTATCAAGGGTTATAACATCAACATTTGCGTCTACTAAGGCATCTACCCTATCCATCATGTCGTTTGTAATACCAACAGCCGCTCCAACTACTAGTCTGTTATTAGCGTCCCTTGCAGACCTTGGATATTGCTTGGACTTTTCTATATCTTTTATGGTTATAAGACCCTTTAGCTTGTAGTCATCATCAACTATAGGAAGTTTTTCGATCTTACTTTCTTCCATAAGTCCTATAGCTTCTTTCATCTTGATTCCCTCGTAACCTACAACTAAATTTTCTTTAGTCATTATTGTATCAATCACAAGATTTGGATCTTCAACAAATCTTACGTCTCTATTGGTTAGAATTACCTTAAGGTACATGTCCTTATCCACTATAGGCACTCCTGATATCCTATAGTTTTTCATTATATCCAAGGCATCTTGGAGGAGATTTTCTGGATGAAGATAGAAAGGATCTGTTATTACCCCATGCTCTGATCTTTTTACAACATCAACTTGCCTAGCTTGTTCTTTGATTGGCATATTTTTGTGGATGATTCCTATCCCACCTTGTCTTGCCATGGCTATAGCCATTTGAGATTCTGTTACAGTATCCATACCTGCAGACATTATTGGTATGTTTAGCTTAATCTTTTTTGTAAGTTTGGTTGTCGTATCTACCTCGTTTGGTAGGACTTCCGAAGGTCCTGGTACAAGTAGAACATCATCAAAGGTTAATCCATCTCCTAAAAATTTCATTTCTCTTCCTTTCTAAAATAATTTACAGCATTTTCGAACAACAATTCTCTTTCTACATCGTAGACATTCTTGAATAAATCATCATCAACTCTTTCAGCATGGGCCATCCTACCTAGGATTTTTCCATCTTTAGATAAGATTCCTTCTATATTATAATTAGACCCATTAGGAGAAGATTCATAAACTGAAAATATTTGATCATTGTCTATAAGCTCTTCTAGTTTTTCTTTATTTACAATAAATCTTCCTTCGCCGTGGGAGATAGGAACTCTGTAAGTCTTATCTAGGTCAACTCCCACAGTCCACGGACTATTATTTGTCAAGCATCTGGTATTTACAAAACTTGCTATATGACGAGATGACCTATTAAATGTTAAAGTTGGGTCAGTTTCTTCTTGGATTTTAACCCTACCATATGGCAAGAGCCCAGTCTTAATAAGAGCTTGGAAGCCATTACAGATTCCTATTATCAAGCCATCATTTTCATTTAATAGATAATCTATCGCCTTAGCTACTTTTTTATTTCTTATAATATTAGCCAAGAACTTAGCCGAACCATCCGGCTCATCTCCTAGGGAAAAACCTCCAGGAATCATAAAGATTTGAGATTCTTCTAGAAGATTTGCAAGTTTATCTATAGATTCTTGGATTTCACTTTCATTTTGGTTTCTAAAGACTAAAATCTCTGTATCTGCCCCTGCCTTCCTAAAGGCATTCTCGCTATCTAGCTCACAGTTTGTTCCAGGAGCAGCAAGGATTGTAACCTTTGGCTTTGAAACGTATTTTTTAGATTTTAGTCTCCTAGAAACTTTCTTAGGATTTAGTTTTTCATAGGAAGTATTTTCATATCCTTGGAAGATTTCATCTAGACCATGAAGGTAAATATCCTCAAGTTTTTCCTTGTCAAGTTTTACTCCATTTACGATGATATCTTCGCTAAAGCTTCCAATATTTTCTATAAAGTCACGATCATCCTTATATTCAACGAGGAGTGATCCAAACATAGGATTGTAGAGATTATCGTAATCTATTGTAAAACCAGCATTTCCTATACTTTGTTCGTACAAATCTGTAAGAAGTCCCTTTCTACTTAGAGAAATTGCAGATATTACGTTTCCTTCCCTTATATCCTTGTTAAGATTTTGGAAGTTTTTCTTTAATTCTTCTAGATCCAAGCTTCCATCTTCCCTATAGGAAGTTTTTATAAGACCGATTCTTCCATTTCCCTTGAAGTCATTCGTTATAATATTTTCTATATCCTCTGTGGTAACTGCAAAAGATATTAGGCTTGGTGGAACCTTTAGATTTTCGAAAGTACCACTCATAGAATCCTTC
>CABQOK010000192.1 GCA_902465755.1 uncultured Anaerococcus sp. | reverse complement strand
CATTGTGGCCAGAACCATTAGACATAAGGGAAGGTGAAAGAAAACAAAGTTATCTCTCTTTCCCTTGTTTCGAACAAAGCCCGTCCGGCTCGTGGAGGACAAGCCCGTCCGGCTAATAGAGGACGAGGAGAAACCTCACATATTACTTTTAAAGGGCAGTTAATTATATTACTTAAATTAAAGCATATATTTATATTAACCGCCATCTCGAAGGAGGAACGACTGAGAGATCTACAGGCTATGATGACAAGTTGATAAAAAAGTTTAAGCTATCTACGAAAATACACGCCTAACAAAATCTAAGATCAAGCACGTCCCAATATTCTGTAGACCTCTCACGTAGTCCTCTCAGAGCCGGACGGGCTTTTCTCGAGGTGGCGGAATGAGGAATTTTTAAAAATATAGCGTATGTCAAGAGATGCCTCCGATTCGGTCGACATAAGGGGGGGATGGTCGACATAAAGAAAGTTCTTTTATCTTATATAAATAAAGCAAATAATTCATGGCTAGCTTTTGATGTGCTTAAGTTAAGTGATATCTCTATATATTTATTTGCCTAGCAATATATTATTGTCCCAAAGCGGGTATAATTATCTATAATATAGGAATTATCATAGAAAGGGTAGTTATGAATTATGAATATTATTTAACCTATTTTTTTATCTATGCCTTTATAGGCTGGATACTTGAAGTTTCCTTCAAGGCTATGAGGAGGGGAGTTTTCGTCAATAGTGGTTTCCTTAATGGACCATATTGCCCTGTATATGGCTTTGGAGCTGTGGCAGTCTTGTACTTTTTAAGCCTGGTGGATTCTTCTAACAAGATAGTTTTGTTGATTGCCTCTATGTTTATAGCAAGTTTGATCGAGCTTATCACAGGCTTTGTTTTGGAGAAGCTCTTTAATATGAAATGGTGGGATTATTCTGACAAGGTCCTAAATATAGGAGGCTATATTTGCCTTGAGTTTTCCCTAATATGGGCTGCACTTTGCTTTATCTTGTATGAAGCAATTCATCCCCTAATAGCTCAATTAGTAAGCCAATTTTCTACAAAATTTCTCTTAGGATTTGATTTAATCTTTGCCCTAGTCTTGTTTGTGGACTTACTTGCTACAGTTAATATGATTCTAGGAGTCAACAAGAAGTTCAAGGAGATTGAAAAGTCTTCAGCTAGGATCAAACAAGTTTCAGATAAGATAGGAGAGAGGGTCGCAGAAAGAAGCCTAGAACTTAAGGAAAGAAAAGAAGAGTTTGAAAGTAGCGAGCTTGGACAAGACTTCGATAGGAGAAGCGAGAGGTTAAGGCTTGACCTAAAGAGAGTCTTTGATAAGAAATCCGAGAGAAGGATTATCAGAGCCTATCCAAATCTTAGGGAAAGAATTGAGGAGAAACTTAAAGACTTATAAGAATATAGGGTATCAATCAAAAAAGGGGGTTATTCATGAATCTAAACGAAAAAAGAGAAATGCACTTTAGTGATTTTAAAAGAAAAGACCTTGCCCAAAGAGTAGGAAGACTTGCTAGAATTTGCCAAAACCTAGATATTCCAATCCTTATCATGGTTGATGGTTTCGAGTCATCTGGCAAGGGCTATGTGATAAATGATATAAGTAGGGACCTTAATCCTAAGTATTTTGACGTAGAAGTCTTCGAGAAGGACGAGGCCTACGACGATAAGTTTCCAACCATGAAGAGGTTTTTTGAAAGCACACCACGTAATGGTCATATCAAAATCTTTGCCAAATCCTTCTATTATAAGCTCTTTGAGGATATAGATATAAAGGAAGATCTCCTAAATGAGAGAATCGAGTCTTTGAGAAAGCATGAGAAGATGCTCTACGATAGCAAGATGATAATCGTAAAATTCTTCCTAGATGTGGATCAAAAAGACCAGAAAAAGCGTATCGAAGAGCTTAAAAAGTCCAACAGAAAGAGCTTTTATATATCAAAAGAAGACAAAAAGGAAAATGAGAACTACGAATCCTACAAGGACCACTTCGAGAAGGTCCTAGAGGCAACAAACTTCGAAACAAGTCCTTGGCATATTATAGATTCCAACGATAAGAAAAAAGCTAGCAAGGAGGCCTTGGGCATCCTTCTTGATGAGATAAGTATGGGGATTGAAAGAGTCGAAATCCAGAAAAAAGACGAGGAAAACCAAGAAAGAAGTTACAAAAAACATGTCAAAATCCTTGAAAAAATCGACCTAGAAAAGACCATAACAGACGAAGAATATGACAAGGAGAAGAAGGATCTCCAAAAACAAGTAAGGGATATGGCCTTCGAATACTACCAAAGGGGCATATCGACTGTCCTAGTTTTTGAAGGAGTAGATGCCGCAGGAAAGGACGGAGCTATCGAAAGGCTTGTCAAAAAGGTAGACCCAAGACTCTACAAGGTAAATGCCATATCCGCTCCTACGAAAGATGAACTAGCCCACCACTACTTGTGGAGGTTTTACAAAAATCTAGCAGAAGACGGATATATGGGAATATTTTCTAGGTCCTGGTACGGGAGAGTCATGGTAGAAAGAATAGAAGGCTTCGCCAAAACGGTCGAATGGGACAGGGCCTACGAGGAAATCCTCGATATGGAAAAGGAAATCTATGACCATGGAAGTCTTATCCTAAAATTCTTTGTAACCATAGACAAGGACGAACAGCTTAAGAGATTTATGGCAAGAGAAAATACTCCAGACAAGCTCTACAAAATAACGGATGAGGACTGGAGAAATAGAGAAAAGTGGGACGGATATATCGAAGCAATGAATGAAATGCTGGATAGGACAAATGTAGACTTTGCTCCCTGGATTATAGTAGAAGGCAAGCAAAAGAAATACGCAAGAATCAGAGTTATGAAAGAATACCTAAAGGCTGCAGGGGCCCACCTAGAAATGCTCGATAAGAAAAATAAGAAATAAGCCTTATATATAGAAGACTCTTTTA
>CABQOK010000191.1 GCA_902465755.1 uncultured Anaerococcus sp. | reverse complement strand
CATAAGGCTCTTTCTTATTAACATAAACTCTCTTAACTGATGGGCCAATGTCGCCTCTGTAATACTTGCTATCAAAGTGGATTTTCTCGCTGTCCTCATAGGCTCTTGCAATAGCATCATCAAAGCTATCACTTACTGAAAGGATATTTAGGACCCTGCCTCCAGCTGTTAGGATCTTTCCATCTTCTTTCTTTGCACCAGCATGGATTATTTTTGACTTTATTCCCTCATCAAATGTTATCTCCTTTGAGACTTCATATGATAAAGGATAGCCTTCTGATGCTAGAACCAAAGAGACTGCTTTCTTATCATTAATTTCTAGCTTGACTTGATCTAGTTTTTTAGAAGAAGTTTTCATAAGTAGGTCTAATATATCATTATCTATAAGTTCTAATACAACTTGAGTTTCAGGATCTCCGAATCTTACATTGAACTCTAGGACATAAATTCCTGATTCGTTTATCATAAAGCCTATAAAGAGGACTCCCCTGTAATCGATATTTTCTTTCTTGAAGCCTTTTAGGATTTTAGGAAGGATATCTTCGCTTATCTTTTCCTTAAAGGCTTCTGCCTCGACATTAGGAGCATATGTTCCCATGCCCCCAGTGTTTGGGCCAATTTCCCTATCGTAGATTTTCTTGTGGTCTTTAGCTGTAGGAAGAGGAATTATGGTGGATGAATCGGTAAGAGCAAGTAGGCTCATTTCAAATCCATCTATGAATTCTTCGATAATTAAGAATTTATCCATGGCAAGAATTTCGTCAACCTTATCCCTAAAGTCACTTATCTTATCTATTATGAAAACTCCCTTACCTCCTGCAAGGCCATCTCTTTTTAGGACAAGTTTCCCCTTTTCTTTTATTAGCTTTTCTCCATAGGCTAAGATTTCATCTTTATCCTCACATCTCAGATAGGCGGCAGTCTTTATCCCATATTTTTCTAGAAAATTCTTGCAATATGTCTTGCTTGATTCAAACTTAGAAGCCTTTTTATTAACTCCAAAAACTTTTAAATCATTTTCTTGGAATCTATCTACTAGGCCCATACATAGGGGATCTTCTGGCCCTACTATTGTGTAATCAATTTGCTTTTCCTTGGCAAATTCTACAAGCTTTTCAATATCGGTAGCTTTTATGTCTATATTTTCCCCAATTTCACTCGTACCAGCGTTACCTGGAGCAAAATAAAGTTTCCTATCAGAAGACTTAATTTTCTCTCCTAAGGCATGTTCTCTTCCACCAGATCCTACAATTAAAATTTTCATTGCTTCTCCTTAATGTTTGAAGTGACGTGATTTGCTAAATACCATGCTCATACCATATTCATTACATTTATCGATTGAGTCTTCGTCTCTTATTGATCCACCTGGTTGGATGATTGAGCTAATTCCCATATCGTGGGCAAGTTCTACAGTATCTGAAAATGGGAAGAAGGCATCTGATCCAAGAACTGCACCCTCAAAGTCCCTATCCTTAAAGTGATCTTTGATAGATTCAAGTGCCCAAACTCTTGATTGTTGACCTGCTCCACAACCTAGAGTTTTCATTCCCTTGGCTACTACAATGGCATTTGATTTGACATATTTTACTACCTTTTGGGCAAATAATAGGTCTTTGATTTCTTCTTCACTTGGCTTTTTGTCGGTTACTACATTTACTTCGTCCTTACCGAAGTCTTTTTCTTGTATTAGGACTTTTCCGTTAAGATATCTTATCTCTTCTCTTACACTTTCATTAGCAAAGTCGACTTTGACAAGCCTTACATTTTTCTTCTTTTTAAGAATTTCTAGGGCTCCATCTGTAAAGTCTCTCGCAGCTATTATTTCTAGGAATATTTCATGCATTTTTCCTGCTGCCTTCTCATCAACTACTCCATTTACTGCAAGTATTCCTCCAAATATTGATTGGCTATCGCACTCGAAGGCCTTGATGTATGAATCATATACATCGCATCCTACGGCAACCCCGCATGGTGATTGGTGCTTAAGAGCAACTACTGCATTTTCTCCCAGCTCTTGGGCAAGCTCTAGGGCTGGGTTTAGGTCGTTGTAGTTGTTATAACTCATTTCCTTCCCGTGAATTACTTCTATATCTTCCATTAGTCCTGTGACAAATGGATCATTGTATAAACTTGCCTCTTGTCCTGGATTTTCTCCATAACGGAGGTCTGATTCTTTCTCGAATCCGTAGGTCTTATATTTAGATTCTTCTCCAGTAAGTTTTGTGAAGTATCTAGCTATTATTGAATCGTAAAAGGCTGTAAGGCTAAAGGCCTTCATAGCGAGTCTTTGCCTATAAGCTAGGTCTATATCATCGTTTTTAAGTCTTTCGATTAGTTCATCATAATCACTTGGATCTGTCACGATTAATACATCCTTGTGGTTTTTGGCAGCAGATCTAACCATGGATGGACCACCGATGTCGATATTTTCGATTATTTCTTCAGGATTTCCCTTATCAAGAGCCTTTTGGAATTCATATAAATTAACAACAACTATATCAATTGCCTTTATCCCTAATTCTTCTACAGTTGAAACATGACCTTCATCATCTCTCTTGTAAAGAATTCCTCCATGAACATAAGGTGATAGGGTTTTTACTCTTCCTTCTAGGATTTCTGGAAACTTTGTTATATCTTCAATTTCAGATACATCTACCCCACTATCCTTAATCTTTTTGTATGTACCACCTGTTGATATAAGGCTTACACCTAATTTGCTAAGCTCTTTTGCTAGTTTTTCTATACCTGTCTTGTCAGTAACTGATAGTAAAGCTCTCAATTTAATTCCTCCAATTGTTTGATTACTTCTTTCAAGCTCTTATGCTCTACTTCTAGGACCGTCTTTGCAATTTCTTCGGCGCTTTCGCACTTACTTATGTCAACTTTTCTTTGAAGAATAATATCTCCATCATCTAAGTTTTCATTTACAAAATGTATGCTCACTCCGCTA
>CABQOK010000190.1 GCA_902465755.1 uncultured Anaerococcus sp. | reverse complement strand
GTAAATTATGTTGGAGTTACTGCTGTTGATAGTGTCGATACATTAGGTGCTGGGGTTGCTTCTATAACTGATTATTCAACATTAATTATGGATGTAATTGATATAGCAAGAAATGTAATATCAGGTAGATAAAATTAAGGTCATCATGCGATGGCCTTAATTATTTCTTATTAAGGAGGAGATATGGGTCAACCAACAATTAAAGATGTAGCAAAACTAGCAGGTGTTTCAATTTCAACTGTATCTAGGGTAATGAATAATTCTAAGCCAGTTAGTCCTGAGGCAAGAAAAAAAGTTTTGGATGCAATAAACAAACTTGATTTTAAGCCAAATGAGCTAGCAAGATCGCTTGTAATGCGAAAATCAAACCTAGTTGGTGTAATTGTTGAGGATATAGGTATAGAATATATGGCTCAACTTATAAGAGGAATTGAAGAGATTGGTAGGGTATATAAATACGATATCCTATTATCAAGCTCTTATGGAGATGAAGAAGCTCTAGAAAATTCAATTGATTTTCTTACAACAAAACAAGTAGAAGGTCTAGTTATAATAACTGAGAATATTTCACCAGAAGTTCTTGTAAAACTAAGAGATAGAAGGATTCCTTTTGTACTTTTAGATAAGTATCACACATATAAAAACGTTAAGTCAGTAAAAGTAGATTATGCTGCAGAAGAAAAAAGACTTATCGAAAATTTACTTAATAAGGGCCATGAAAATATTTTATATATTAATCATGAAGAGAATAATATACTTAACGAAAATATGCTAAAAGGTTACAGACAAGCCCTATCTGATTCTGGAAAGAAAGCTTTTGTTATCAATACAAAAGGAATAAGTTCTGATGATGGTTACAATATAGGTGGAGAAGTCCTAAAGCTAGTCAAAGAAGAAGAAATAACAGCAATATCTTGTGTAAATGACGAAGTAGCAATTGGTTTTATGAATTACTGTGTTGATAATGGTGTAGATGTACCTGAGGATATATCGGTTACAGGTTTTGGCAACTCAAATATTGCAAGCATTTATAGACCTAAAGTAAGCACTGTATCCATTCCGTATTATGATATAGGTGCAATTTCTATTCGTGCCTTAATTAAAAGAATAAAGGAAGAGGAAGACATTCTTGAAGATGACTGGATTATAGACGGTCAAGTAATAGAAAGAGAATCAACAAAGTCAATAAATTAACTATAAATATTATCTTATTGTTAATTTATAAAAAAATAGTAAAATAGAACTGTAATAATAAAATAGGAGGCAATCAATTATGGCAGAAAGAAAAGTTGTAGTAGCTAATGAAACTGGATTACATGCTAGACCAGCAGCATCATTAGTACAATTTGTTAAAAACTACCCAGGTGAAGTTAAGATAATCAAAGAAGGCAAAGAAGCAAATGCTAAATCAATCTTCAACGTTATGAGTCTTGGAATTGCTAAAGGAACAGAAATTACTTTAGTTGTAGAAGGTGAAGATGAAGAAAAATTTGCAGATGAATTAGTTGAATTTATCAATAACTTATCTGAATAATACGATTGTTATGAAGGATACTGTTACAGTATCCTTTTTTTAAAATAAGGAGTAATGATAATGACCGAAAAATATGAAGGCTTAATTGCCAGTAATGGCGTTGCTATTGGCAATTTGTATTTATTTACCAGAGATAAAGTTGTAATTAGCGATGAGAAAATCGGGGAAGATAATACAAAAGAAGAATTTGCCAAAGTTAAAAAAGCGATTGATGATTATATAAATGATCTTGCGAAGCTAGAAGGAGCAAGCGAAGCTCAAGCAAATATTGCAAAGGCACATACTGAACTTCTCTCTGACCCATATTTTACAGATACAATAGAATCAAAAATAACAAATGAGTTAAAAAATAGCGAGATGGCTTTAGATGAGACCATTAAAGAGATGGTTGAAATTATGAGTCAAATAGATGATGATTACTTGAGAGAACGTGCAAGCGACTACCAAGATATAGGCTTCCAAGTAATGTATAAGCTAAAAGGTATCACACCAAAAACTTTATCAAATCTTGATAAGGGAAGCATAGTTATATCTAAAGAGCTTACACCATCTGATACATCAAACATGGATAAGGAAGCGGTAGTAGGATTTGCTACAGATCTCGGTGGAAAGACAAGCCACACTTCAATTATAGCTCAAACACTTGATATTCCAGCCCTTGTAGGTATGGGAGATATTTCTAAAAATGTTAAAGGTGGAGAAAAAGCAATACTCGACGGAAATGAGGGAGTATTGATAGTAAATCCATCTGAAGAAGAAATATCAAAATATGAACTTTTGATCAATGAACAAAAAGAAAAGAAAGAAAGATTAAAACAAATTAAAGATAAACAAGCAATCAGCACAGATGGCAAGAAGATAGAAGTTTCTGCTAATATTGGTAATATTGAAGATCTTAAACTTGCGATTGAAAATGGTTGTGATGGAGTTGGTTTGTTTAGAACAGAGTTTTTATATATGCAAAGCTCTGACTTCCCATCAGAAGAAAGTCAATTTGAAGTATATAAAGAAGCTACTCAAATGCTTGGAGAAAAGCCTCTAATTATACGAACCCTTGACATAGGTGGAGATAAGGGACTAGATTATTTTGATTTCCCAAAAGAGGACAACCCGTTCTTAGGATATAGAGCTATAAGACTTTGTTTAGATAAGAAAGAAATGTTTAAAGATCAACTAAGAGCCCTAGTTAGAGCATCTGCTTTCGGAAATCTTAAGATAATGATTCCTTTTGTAGTTAATATTGATGAGCTTAAAGAAGCGAGAAATTTAATCGAAGAAATCAAAAAAGAACTTGATGAAAAAGGCATTGACTATAACAAAGATCTTGACGTTGGAATAATGGTCGAGACATCTTCATCAATTATTATGGCAGATAAATTAATAAAATATTCTGATTTCTTTTCTATAGGAACAAACGATTTAACACAAT
>CABQOK010000189.1 GCA_902465755.1 uncultured Anaerococcus sp. | reverse complement strand
GGGTGAACTGATAGGGCCACGTTTGATGGAAGGGTCCATGGGGTTGTGGTCCATGCTAGGAAGTACTCATTATCAGTTTCCTTTTTCTTAAACTTAACTGTAAGAGTAATGGTCTTATCCATTTGGTAACCTTGGGCAACCTCGTGGCTTGCAAGACCTGTACCACAACGAGGACAGTATGGCATAACCTTTGCTCCCTCGTAGATGTAGCTGTTTTTGAAGGCCTTATCTAGGAGGTACCATTCAGTTTCTACATAGTCGTTGTCCATTGTGATATAAGGATCATCCATGTTGTAGAGATATGCCATCCTATCTGACATCTCTCTCCATTGATCTGAGTATTTCCAGACAGATTCCTTACATAACTTGTTAAACTTTTCTATTCCATATTCTTCTATATCATTTTTGTCATGAAAGCCTAGGGTCTTTTCTACTTCTATTTCTACAGGAAGACCGTGGGTATCCCAGCCTGCCTTTTTTAGGACCTTAAAGCCTTGCATGTTTTTGTATCTACTTGTCATATCCTTAAGGGTACGAGCGATAACGTGGTGGATTCCTGGCTTTCCGTTTGCTGTTGGAGGTCCGTCGTAGATTATGTATTCGCCGGCTCCCTCACGGGTTTTGAAAGTCTCATCAAGTAGGTCTATTTCTTGCCAATACTTTTCGACTTCTCCCTCTCTTTTTCTTACATCTTTACTGTCTAAAGATTTAAATTCTGACATCAATAACTCCTTTAATTTCTAAAAAATAAAACCGTCCTTAAAAAGGACGGTCCACCGTTTTAATAGACAATTTAACGCAATTGTAACGTAATAAACTACTAATTCATTTATTAGACTAGAAGATGATCTTCACCCAAAACGCCTCTAGCAGCTTTCACCTAACCTGCCTCTCTTTTAGATTGATAGAGGGTTACTCTTCTTCTTAACGTCATATTTATATTATAATATAATACTAAGACTGTTTTTTGTCAAATATTAATTCCTATATGTGTCTAACTATCTTGAACTTCTCTAAATTGTAGACATCAAACTCGTCGATATTGGCCCTGTCCTTGGCATCTTCATACATCTGATAGTCGCTTTCGTAGTCATTTCTATAGACTATGACAGGGTTGTTGTTGTAATTTAGTAAGAGGCCGTGATAGACTCCGAAGTCTTCGATTTTGGAGATTGGCTTAACCTTATTAATCTCTAGAACTTGGATATAAATATCGTCTAGGTCATCTTTCTTTATAGCCAAGGCATTGTTGAAAATCCCAAGGTTTACTGTCTCGTTGATTATATCTAGGCCTATGTTTTTTCTGGTTGGATAAATTGATCCTGCCCTTTCTCTCTTATCTCCCATTTTTATTTCTATGATTACACCATTATGGTTATCTTCGAATTCCTCATCGTACTTGTCGAGATATTTTCCTGTATCTAGATAATGTTTTAAGGAATCGAAAGCTAGTTTTACAAATTTGTCCATTTTCCTATCCTAACAATTTCTCTATATCTTTTTCCATATTCTCTGGCTTCTTGTTTGATCCGAAGCGAGCTACTACATTTCCTTCTCTATCAATCAAAAACTTGGTAAAGTTCCACTTGATGGACTTTCCAAGTCCTGCCTTTTCTTCCTTAAGGAAAGTATAAAGCGGGTCTTCATTTTCCCCATTGACGTCGATTTTCTTGAACCTATCGAAGCTTGTCCCAAAGTTTAGGGCACAGAAAGAATCTATCTCCTCATCGGATTCTGGAGCTTGATTTCCAAATTGATTGCAAGGAAAGTCCAAAATCTCAAAACCTCGATCCTTATATTTCTCATACAAAGCTTCAAGGGCGTCGTATTGTTTGGTAAAACCACAGTGGGTAGCTGTATTTACTATAAGAAGGACCTTTCCCTCATATTTACTAAGGGATATTTCCTTATCATCTTTATCTAAAACTGTAAAGTCGTATACTTTTGCCATAAAGCCTCCTTAACTCTTCTAATATAGATTATACAACTTGGGATTATTTTTGCAGTTAACATTTTAATAATTAGTAATATGATTGAATTATCATAAACTTTATATAAAGAAGAGTAGTACAAGGACTTGATTACAGAGAGCTTCGTTTTGGTGAAAGAAGTAGATGGAAGTTGTATGAAGATGGTCTTTATCTAGGAGGCTTCGATATTAGAGGTCTACGTTAGCTTACGTTACAAAGCAAGGGTATGTTTGTACCTGAATAAGTTTATATGTGTGAGCATATATTAAAAGCTTAGAACTCATTTCTAAGCTAGAAATATTACCTTATCAGTCCATTAAATATTGATGCAGGTCCAGTCTTAGGGTGCTGTCTTATCAATTCCTTGTATAATTTCAAAATATTAGGACTTAGGCCCTCGCAGAGGTCATTTTCTAGATTTAGTATTGATAAATCTTCCTTAAGATAATGAACTCTATTCATAAAGCTTCTATTCTGATTTTTCTTATATCTAAATAGGATTTTCTTCTCATCCACTGTTACTTCGTCATCATTAAGCAAATCATCGATAATCGAATCAAGATTTTCTTTATTTAATTTCTCCATCATTAACCCCCAATCATTACATCCATGACCATAGATAAAAATTAATTCTAATTGGCTTTTACATACCTTTACCTTAGTATACTACCCTCTCTTTATGTGAGTAAACATGCTTATTTATATTAAAATTTAATTCTTTAAACAAAATTATATTAAAATAGCTAAAAAACAGGAGCTTTAGAAGCATCCTGTTCTAATTTATTTTACGAATCTTTCTACTATCAGCTATCAGCGTGAATTTAGATTGCAAAGCGATATGAGATTCTAGTCAGCTTGGTTTTCTAAACAAGAGAGACTTCGAATCGCAAAGCGCTGGACTTCGGGTCAGGTTGATTTTCTCCAGGGTTACTCCGCTGAGAAATACCCATTTAGGGTATTTCTTGCTTATATGTATCTGGTGGTGTTGCAGAATAGC
>CABQOK010000188.1 GCA_902465755.1 uncultured Anaerococcus sp. | reverse complement strand
TATTCGCGAGCCCCTTCGAATCAATAGAAATTCCAACAGAAGAATACGACATAGCCCTAGATTATATATTGACTGAAGAGGGGTTATTCTAAAAAGATAAAGAAAGGAGATGTCTCGACTTACGCTCGACGGTAGTTTGCGGGCTCAGCTACGCCTCACCTCGCAAAGCCTCGATTAAGGTCTGTCATCAATTCACTAGCGTTCATTGTGACCAGAACCATTAGACATAAGGGGTAAGAAAACGAAGTTTTCTCTCTACTTCCCTTGCTTCGAGGCAAGCCCGTCCGGCTAATAGAGGACTGGAGAAGCCTCTCGGGAAATAGTAAAAGTATAATTCTTTTAATCATCATAGTTATTGCAACTTACACAATTACCGCCACTCGATATGGGCAAATCTATGCCGTGTTATTTAAAACATCATTTATTAATCAAATATCTAAATATATCCTCGTAATTGTTATTTATATTGACAAAACACCCCATCACTGATATCATATATCCATCAGAAAAGTTAGGAGACAAAATGAAAAAATTATCTATAGAAAAATTGGCAGATACTGTCATTAACAAAAGAAAAGAAAAAGGAATAACTCAAAAAAGTCTCGCTGATACTACTGGTATCAACAGGGCTATGATCAGTCGTTTGGAATCATGTGACTACACACCCTCTATCGACCAGCTTCAAGCTATAGGAGAGGTCTTGGACTTTGAAGTAGTCGATATGTTTGAGGAAGAAACAAACGATAAAGAAATAAAATCAGACAAAAAATATAAGATCGCTGTTGCAGGAACTGGATATGTAGGTATGTCCATTGCAACCCTCCTATCCCAACACAACGAGGTCACTGCAGTTGATATAGTAGAAGAAAAGGTAGAGAAAATCAATAATAAAATCTCCCCTATCCAGGATGATTATATAGAAAAATATCTCAAAGAAAAGGACTTGAACTTAAGGGCAACCCTTGATGGAGAGGCCGCCTACAAAGATGCTGACTTTGTAGTAATCGCAGCCCCTACCAACTACGATAGCAAGAAGAACTTCTTCGATTGCTCTGCTGTAGAGGATGTAATTGAGCTTGTCCTTAAGGTAAACCCAGAAGCTACTATGATTATCAAATCCACTATCCCAGTTGGTTACACTAGAGAGATTAGGGAAAGATATGAGACAGATAATATTATCTTTAGCCCAGAGTTCCTCCGTGAATCCAAGGCCCTTTATGACAATCTCTATCCTTCAAGAATTATCGTATCTTGTGATGATCAAAGTAGGGACAAGGCAGAAATATTTGCAAATCTCCTTAAAGAAGGCGCCATCAAAAAGGACATTCCTACCCTCTTTATGGGCTTTACAGAGGCAGAAGCAGTCAAGCTTTTCGCAAACACCTACCTCGCCCTTCGTGTATCCTACTTCAACGAACTTGATACCTACGCAGAAAGCAAGGGGCTAAATACAGAAGAGATCATCAAGGGAGTTTGCCTCGATCCAAGAATCGGCACCCACTACAACAACCCTTCCTTTGGTTATGGTGGATACTGCTTGCCAAAGGATACCAAACAGCTTCTAGCAAACTTCGACAAGGTCCCACAAAATATGATCTCCGCAATCGTAGACTCCAACAGGACCAGAAAGGACTTCATAGCAGACCAAGTCCTAAACATAGCTGGCTATTACGATTACAATTCAGACGACCAGTACCAACCAGAAATGGAAAAAGACTGCGTCATAGGAGTCTACAGACTCACCATGAAGTCAAACTCCGACAACTTCCGCCAATCCTCCATCCAAGGAGTTATGAAAAGAATCAAGGCCAAAGGAGCAAAGGTAATAATCTACGAACCAACCCTAGAAGACGGAGACACCTTCTTTGGATCTTTAGTAGTAAACAATCTTAACAAATTCAAAAAAATGAGCCAAGCAATAATAGCCAACAGATACGATGACAGCCTGGATGATGTGATAGATAAGGTATACACAAGGGATATATTCAAGAGAGACTAGGAAATTTTAAGATGTCTCGACTACGCTCGACATAAGGGTAACGTAATGAGATGCCTCGAGTGACACTCGGTATAAGGGTAAGGAGGGAAAGCTCGCTTTCCTACCCCTTCCCTTATTTCGACTGAACGAAGTGAATGGAGAAATCTCATTAAATTATCTTCATCAAATAATAATCTATATACTTAGAAACCAAGTTCAAACAAATAATGTTCCATCTCGAAGGAGGCACGACTGAGAGATCTACAGTCTATGATGACATGTAGATATAAAAGTTAAAGTTATCTAGGTAAATACAATGAGATATCTCGACTTACGCTCGACGGTAGTTTGCAGATTCGACTTCGTCTCATGCTCGCAAAGCCTCGATTAAGGTCTGTCATCAATTCACTAACGTTCATTGTGACCAGAACCATTAGACACTAGGGATATGAAAGAAAACGAAGTTTTCTCTAGAATTATTAGAACGCCATTCGGCGTTCTTTTGCCCTTTGTTTCTAATAAACAAAGGGCACTACACTATTTGTCTTTCAGACAAACAGTGGCCCAACAGGAGGGCTACCTTGCTTCGACCGAACGAAGTGAGTGGAGAAGCCTCCCGAGAAATAGTAAAAGTATAATTCTTTGAGTCCGAGCATTGTAGTATTTCACACAATTACCGCCATATCTAATGGAATTGTCACAGTAAGCATAGCGAACTGATGAAACTCCTTAATCGAGGCTTTGCGTGGCGAAGTGCAACTGAGCCCGCAAACTACCGTCGAACGAATGTGAGAGATCTACAGTCTATGAGGACATGCAGATATAAAAGTACAAGTTATCTACATAACTACCTAACTAACTATGTCTCACTCCAAACACGTCCCAAGGTTCTGTAGACCTCTCGTCGCTTCCTCGTGGAAGCTCTGTCGAGGTGGCAAGTAAGGAAATTTTTTTTAAAAAAATACAGATTATGGTACGAGATGTCTCGACTACGCTCGACATAAGGGTGGGATTTGTAGAAAGCGTTCCAC
>CABQOK010000187.1 GCA_902465755.1 uncultured Anaerococcus sp. | reverse complement strand
TACAGCTGAAGGTATCTCTAAACTTAAACCAGCATTCAAGAGAGATGGTGGTAGTGTAACAGCTGCTAACGCATCAGGTCTTAACGATGGATCTGCAGCACTAGTAGTAATGAGTGAAGAAAAAGCAAAAGAATTAGGCGTTAAGCCACTTGCTACAATCGTAAGCTACGCTACAGAAGGTGTTGATCCGGCTATCATGGGTACAGGTCCAATCCCAACAGTTAGAAAAGCTCTTGAAAAAGCCGATCTAAAACTTGAAGATATCGACCTAATCGAAGCTAACGAAGCATTCGCTGCTCAAGCTCTATCTGTAATCAAAGAACTTGGTCTTAACACAGATATAGTTAACGTAAACGGTGGTGCAATAGCTCTTGGACACCCTGTTGGAGCAAGTGGAGCAAGAATACTTACAACACTTCTTTACGAAATGCAAAAGAGAGACTCTAAAAAAGGTATCGCAACCCTATGTATAGGTGGTGGTATGGGTACTGCTGTAGTAGTTGAAAGATAAGAATTAATAATGATGGAGGGTGTAGGCTTACACCCTCTTATTTTATCTAAAAATACTGGTAAAAAATAAGGATTAAATAAAACTAATTGATAATAAATATCAAATAGAGAATAAAACATATATTTATGGGTATAATATATATTGAAAACGATTTTAATATAAAAAGGGGTTTAAAATGGATTTTGAAAAATTGTATCAAGATAAACTAATAACTGTAAAAGAAGCAGCAGGTCTTGTAAAAGACGGCGACTGGGTTGAAATGGGATGGGGAGCCCTAGTACCAGTTGACTTTGATAAGGCTCTTGCAGCAAGAGTAGACGAATTAAAAGATGTAAAAATTAGAAGTGGAGTTGTTCCATATAACCTTCACATAGGCCAAGCAGACAGCACAGGAGAACATTTTATCTATCATTCTTGGCACTCAACAGGTCCAGAAAGAAATCTAATCAACAACAATAAGTACGGTGCTTATTTTATTCCAATCAAATACTCTGAAATAGAAAGATATATAGCGGAAAATGCAAATAAGGCTGCAGTATCTGTTATCCAAGTTTCTCCAATGGATAAACATGGTAACTTTAACTTTGGTCTATCCGCATCTCATGCCCTAACTTCTTTTGAAAATTCAGATAAAGTTGTACTCGAGGTAAATAAAAACGTACCAGTTGCTCTAGGTGGATTTAGAAATTTTATAAATATTAAAGATGTTGACTATGTCTATGAATCAAGCAACTATGACATGATAACTCTTCCAAGCGCAAAGTTTGGCGAAGAAGAAGTCCAAGTTGCTAAATACGTTGTTGATAATCTAAGAGATGGCGATACTTTACAATTAGGTATCGGTGGTTTGCCTAATGCTATAGGAAGCCAAATTGCTAAGTCTGATTTAAAAGATTTGGGAGTTCACTCAGAAATGTATGTAGATAGTTTCATGGAAATGGCTCAAGCTAGAAGAATTACAGGTAAGAAGAAAAATATAAACCCTGGTAGACAAGTGTATGCCTTTGCAGCAGGAAGCCAAGAGATGTATGACTATATCGATGGTAACGAAGAGCTTATGGCAGCACCAGTATCATATGTAAACGATGTTGATGTAATAGCATCTCACGATAACTACGTATCTATAAACACAGTTCTTGAAGTTGACTTATGGGGACAAATCTCAGCTGAATCTGCAGGTAGTAGACACATTTCAGGAGCAGGTGGAGCGCTTGACTTCGTACTTGGAGCATACAGATCTAAAGGCGGCAGATCTTTTATTGCACTCAAATCTTCTAGAGTTAACAAGGAAGGTAAGAGAATATCAAATATCGTTCCAACCTTCAAACCTGGTACTCAAGCTACAGCTGTAAGATCCAACACTCACTACATTGCAACAGAACAAGGTATAGTAAACTTCAAAGGTCTATCAACCTGGCAAGCAGCAGAAGCTCTTGTTAGCCTAGCCCACCCAGACAACAGAGATGAACTAATCAAGGAAGCAGAAAAACTTGGTATCTGGAGAAAATCTAATAAATAGGGATTTACTTATAAAACGAAAGTAGGAGAAATGAAAAAAGATTATTTCAAAATTGACGGACAGAAAATAGAAATTGAGGAACTTGAAACCCACCTTGTAAGTGATGAAAAAGAAGAAGATATCAAAAAGGAATTGTTTGATGACTTAATTCCTAAGCTCAACGACTTGCATAATAGATTGTTCGCAGAATCAAAGCACGGAGTTCTAATTGTGCTACAAGCTCTGGATGCTGCTGGAAAAGATGAAATTATCAAATATATCTTCTCAAACTTGCTCCCACAAGGCTTGAAGAACACATCCTTCGGCAAACCTTCTGATGAAGAAAATGCCCATGATTATTTGTGGCGTATGCACGAAGGTCTTCCTAAAAGAGGAGAAATTGCTATACTTAATAGGTCTTACTATGAAGATATCATAGCTCCTAAGATATACGACACCCTGGGACACTTGCCAAAAGAAATAAGAGAAGATCCAGATCTTTGGGAAAAAAGATATGAACACATAAATAATTTCGAAAAATATATGAATGAAAATGGATTTCCAGTGTTAAAATTATATTTCCATATGTCCAAGGATGTTCAAAGACAAAGGCTCCTAGATAGGCTTGAAAATATGGACAAGAACCACGAGTTTGCCTTCTCTGATATAGAGGATAGGGAAAATTGGGACAAATACCAAAAAGCTTTTGAGGAAATGTTAAATAATACATCTACTAAAACGGCACCTTGGTATGCTCTTCCAGCTGATAACCCTTGGCTTGCTAGGAAAATTGCAACCTTGGCTTTAATCGAAACACTTGAAAAGGTAAACCCTCAATATCCTACTTTTACAGACGAAGAAAAAGAAAAAGCTAAAGAGATAGAAGAAAAACTAAGAAGTAAGGAAATTTAAAAAAGATTGGCTGAACTTGTTTTGGCCAATCTTTTATAATACAAAAATATAAGTTTAAAATATATATTCAGAACGTAGCAAAAATCCAA
>CABQOK010000186.1 GCA_902465755.1 uncultured Anaerococcus sp. | reverse complement strand
CTATTAATATAGTAAAACCAGTTATAGAAAAGGTAAGAAAGACAGGTAAGTTTAATTCAGTCTATCTTGGAATTACTGGCCAATCAGTTGATTATATTAAACAAATCCCAAACTTCAATGCCGAAAAACTTGGAACAGAAGAGGGTGTATATGTTGTATCAAGCTTTGATAAAAATAGCGATATCGAAGAAGGCGACGTGATAACTTCTATAGATGGTGTAGCTGTCAAGGATATGAACAGCCTAAGAAAGGCCCTATTATCCTATGCAGTAGGAGATAAGGCAAAACTAACTGTCTATAGGGATGGAGTCAAGAAGGAAATCGACGTAGAATTTAATATAGACTCCTCAAATATTGACGAGTTCAATGAGGCTCAACCAAGCGAAAATAATAAGGAAGAAAGAGGGGGTTGGTCTAACCCATTCTTTAATCTTCCATAAGAAACCATGATATGAAGATCTGGAGAAATCCGGGTCTTTTTGTGTAATGAAGGAGTAAGTTCTGCCAGGATGAGGGAAGGAAAGAGATTATCCTGTTTTTATAATTTATTCTTATAAGAGCGAGCTCCCTTATGTCGAGCGGAGCGAAGCCCAGTTGAGACATCTCAAAACAATTTTTTTCTAGTCAATATTTTTCCTTGACTCATCTTTACAAAGGGTGTATAATATTTGGGTCAAGTAAAAGACTTGACAGGTGATTTTATGGAAAAAATAGTAAAAGTGGCTCAATTATTTGACATATACGGCGCACTTCTTAATGAAAAACAAAGAGATGTTATTAATTGTTATTATAACGAAGATTTATCCCTACAGGAGATTGCAGACAATACCGATAGGAGCAAGCAAGCTATTTCGGATATGATCAAGAGATCTGAGGATAAATTATTTGAGTTTGAAGATGAGCTTTCTTTACTGAAAAGCCGCGAGGAACTGAAAGATGCTCTTATTAGTATAAGAGAGCTGATGGAAAGTTCAAATTATGAATTGGCAATTAGTAAAATAACGGACGTAATAAACACGATTTAGAGAGGGATGCTATGGTATTTGAAGGCCTTTCGGAAAGACTCCAGGAGACTCTTGGAAAGCTTACAGGCAAAGGAAAATTAAGTGAAAAAGATATAGATGCCGCTATGAGAGAGATAAGGCTCTCTTTACTAGAAGCAGATGTTAACTACAAGGTCGTTAAGAACTTTGTAAAGACAATCAAGGAAAGATCACTTGGGCAAGATGTTATGACTTCCCTATCACCAGGACAGATGGTAGTAAAGATCGTAAACGAAGAGCTAACCGCTATTATGGGTAAGGAAAATTCCAAGCTTGACCTTAAGGGATCTACCCCACACATGGTTATGATGGTAGGTCTACAAGGTTCTGGTAAGACAACCCATTCGGGTAAGCTTGCACTTAAGCTAAAAAAGGAAAACAGAAACCCAATGCTTACAGCCCTAGATATCTACAGACCTGCAGCTATCGAACAACTTAAGGTTGTAGGAAAAACTGCTGGTGTAGAAGTATTCGATAAAGATAAGCAAGATCCAGTTAAGACTGCAAGAGAAGCTAAAGATTATGCAAGGCTTAACAATTACGATGTGGTGATCCTCGATACGGCTGGTCGTTTACAAATTGATACTGACCTAATGGATGAGCTTAAAAACATTAAAGAAGCAGTAAATCCTGATGAGATACTTCTTGTTGTCGATGCAATGACAGGACAAGAAGCTGTCAATGTTGCAAAGACCTTTGACGATTACCTAGACATCACAGGCGTAGTACTCACAAAACTAGACGGTGATGCCAGAGGTGGTGCAGCCCTATCAATTAGACAAGTTGTAGGAAAACCAATCAAGTTTATCGGTGTTGGGGAGAAGCTAGAAGATCTTGAGCCATTCCACCCGGACAGGATGGCAAACAGGATCCTCGGCATGGGAGATGTCTTATCTCTAATAGAAAAGGCAGAAAAAGAGCTATCTATCGAAAATGCCAAGGAACTAGAACGTAAGATGCGTGAGCAAACTTACACCTTGGACGACTTTATGGAACAAGTTCAACAGATAAGAAACATGGGACCATTGGAAGACTTACTTGCGATGATTCCAGGGGTGAACTCCAAGATGCTAAAGGGAGTTGATATCGACGATAGGGGATTTGTTAGAATCGAAGCCCTCATAAGTTCCATGACCAAGGAAGAAAGAGAAAAACCTGAAATCATTGGCAAGAGCAGAAAAGAAAGAATATCCAAGGGTTCAGGAGTTGACATTAAAGAACTTAACAAATTGCTCAAACAGTTCAAAGAACTGAAGAAAATGATGAAGAAAATGACAGGCATGAAAGCCAACAAAAGAGGCAGAAAATTACCAAAAATGCCTTTCTTTTAGGCTAAATCAATAGGAGGAAACAATGGCAGTTAAAATTAGATTAAAGAGAATGGGACAAAAGAAAAAACCATTCTACAGAGTTGTAGTAGCAGATTCAAGAAGCCCAAGAAATGGTAAATTCATCGAAGAAATTGGAACATATAACCCAATCTCAAATCCAAAAGAGTTTAGAGTAGACAACGAAAAAGCTAAACAATGGATTCAAAATGGTGCAAAACCAACATCTATCGTTGAAAAACTATTCAAAGACAACGACGTATTAGCATAAGATGAAAGAATTAGTAGAACTAATTGTTAAAGAATTAGTAGAAGACAAGGAAGCTGTATCTATCGAAGAAAGTAGAGATGGTGGAGAAGTAGATATACTAATCCACGTTGCAGAATCCGACAAGGGCAGAGTTATAGGAGTTCGTGGAAACATCATCAATTCCATAAGAGCCATAGCCCGTGCTTGTGCAATCAAGGAAGACGTTAAGGTCAACATAAGAATATGAGAATAACAGTAGCTGAGGTAATAACAACACACGGAATCAAGGGAAATGTAAAAGTAAAATCATTTTCTGATTATGAGAAAAGATTCGATAAGGGAAGCAAGGTCTACATTGGAGATGAACTTCTCACTATAGAAGACTCCTTCGACCAAAAGGGCCTAAA
>CABQOK010000185.1 GCA_902465755.1 uncultured Anaerococcus sp. | reverse complement strand
GGTGTTAAATTATATGCCTATGAATCTATCTTTAAGCTATTAAATAATATACCAGGTAAGAATAGAATCTTTCTCGACCCTGAAAGAACAAATGTTGCTATATATGACAGCATAAATTCTAATGTTAAGGTAAGCCTCGGTACAAATATAACAACTGATATGAAGGCAATTAAAACTGATGTCGAAATAGAAAACATCAAAAAGGCCTATATTAAAGACGGTATTGCCTTGACTAAGTTTTTCGCTTGGCTTGAAATTGGTGCAAAGACAGGTAATTTAAATGAGCTTTTAGCGAGCAAGAAACTCCAAGATTTAAGAAAAGAAGATGAATCCTATATCGAAGATTCCTTCGAAACCATAGCTGGATATAAGGAAAATGCAGCAATAGTCCACTATGCTCCACAAGCTACAGGATCTAAGACAATCAAAAATGAGGGGATGATCCTAGTCGATTCTGGTGCTCATTATAAGGAGGGAACTACAGATATTACTAGAACTGTAGCGTTGGGAAGGCTTACCGATCAAGAAAAAACTGATTATACCCTAGTATTAAAATCATTCTTAAGCCTATTTTTGGCAAGATTTAAGGATAAGACTAATGGCCAAAGGCTAGATGCTATAGCAAAATATCCTTTATGGCAAGCAGGAAAGGACTTCTTCCATGGAACAGGCCATGGTGTTGGATTTGTACTTACCGTACATGAAGGACCACAAAGAATTTCAGAAAGAGATGACAGCCAATTTGTTGAAAACATGACTACATCAATCGAACCAGGTCTTTATATAGAAAATTCTCACGGAATAAGAATTGAAAATGAAGCCTATGTAAAAAAATATTTGGAAAATGAATTTGGAAAGTTCAATCAATTTGAAAGTCTAACCTATGTTCCGATAGATACAAGACCAGTTAAGACTGAAATGCTAAATAGAGATGAGATTGATTGGCTAAATGAATATAACAAGACCTGTTTTGAAAAGTTAAGTCCATATCTTGAAGGTGCGGAATTAGAATATTTGAAAGAGAGTTGTAAAGCAATTTGACAAAAAAACAGATTAAAGATAAGTTAAAAGAACTTCCAGACCTACCTGGCGTTTATATAATGAGAAATGCTAGTGATGAAATTATTTATGTAGGCAAGGCGATTTCTTTAAAAAGGCGAGTGCGCCAATACTTTGACAATAATAAAAACAAGGGAGCCAAGGTGCTTGCCATGGTTAAAAATATCGACCATTTCGAATATATTATTGTTCAAAATGAGGTAGAAGCCTTAGTTCTTGAGAGCAATTTAATCAAAAAGAATAGACCTAGATATAACATAGTTTTAAGAGATGATAAGCAATATCCCTATATTAAAATCTGTAAGGAGAAATATCCTAGAATAAAAAAGGTTAGGCAAGTTGTAAAGGATGGGGGACGATACTTCGGGCCCTTTCCTGACGCCTATGCGGTAAATGATGCCATAGACTTATTTCACCTATATTATTCCTTTAGAACTTGCAATCTAAATTTCGATAAGGGGGCAAGGCTCGATAGGCCCTGTCTAAATTATTTCATCCATAAGTGCAAGGGGCCTTGTGTAGACAAGGAGGATGAGCAAAGATATTTAGATCATATAGATGATGTAGTTAAGTTTTTAGAAAATAAATCAGAGAAGATTCCCAACTGGGTTCTCGCAAAGATGGATGAGTCGAGTGCGGAATTGAATTTCGAGATGGCTGCAAAATACAGGGATTACTATAGGGCCTTATCTGTGATTTCTGAAAGACAGAATGTTACAGAAACTGGAGGAGATGATGTAGATATAATAGCCATGAGTAAGGGCATGAACTCTATCATAATCCAGGTTTTCTTCATGCGTATGGGTAAAATCGTCGATAGGGAACACTTCATAATCAAAAATGATTTTATGGAAACTGATTCAGATATTATGTCTTCATTCATCAAACAGTTTTACCTAGATATAATGTATGTCCCTAAAGAAATTCTAGTTCAATATATGCCAGATGACCTCGATTCTATTAGCGAGTTCTTATCTAGAAAGAAAAAATCTAAGGTATATATTCACAATCCAAAACTTGGAAAGAAAAAAGAGCTTGTTGATATGGCAAGCCGTAACGCTCTTGATATGAGAATTAAGTATGATAAAAGGGTTGAAAGAAAAGAAAGAAAAAAATCTTCTGGAATCAACCAGCTCATGGACATACTTAATCTTAAAGATGTATTTAGGCTTGAATGTTACGATATATCCAATACTTCGGGAGTCCTTTCAGTAGGATCAATGGTGGTCTTTGAAGGAGGCATTCCAATTCCTAAGGAATATAGGAAGTTTAAAATAAAGACTGTAGTAGGAAGCGATGATTATGCATCCCATAGGGAAGTTCTTACGAGAAGGCTAAAACGTGGACTAGAAGAAAAAGAAAAAGGAAATACCCAGACAGGGTTTGGATCTCTACCTGATTTGATCTTAATGGATGGAGGAAAGGGACAAGTTTCAATAGCAAAAGAAGTTATAGATAGCTTGGGGTTGTCTATAGAAGTTGCTGGACTTGTAAAGGATGATAAGCATACAACAAGGGCAATAATCTACAACAACGAAGAAATCGCCATTAATAGGAGAGATCCCGTCTATAAGCTTATCTATGAAATCCAAGAAGAGGCCCATAGATTTGCAATCAACTACCATAGAAAGTTGATGCAAAACACAATGAAGACGTCAGAGCTAGATAATATAAAAGGAGTTGGCGAAAAGACGAGGAAAAACCTATACAAGCATTTTGGGACCATTTCAAATATAAAAAAGGCAAGTGTTGAAGAGTTAATGGAAGTTGACTTGGTAGGTAAGGTACAAGCTTTAGAAATATACAAATACTTTAGACTGAAAGGATAGATATGGCAAATAGTACAGATATAAGCGATTTTAGCGAACACATAGACAAAGAGATTACAAGCGGAATAGACGATAAGACTGTTAAACTAAGTAAAATTGTAGAAATCTTAAATCTAGAGATAGTTCATAAGTCAAGTGATTTTGAAGAAATAGAGCTTGAAAGTGCGGAAGTTAAT
>CABQOK010000184.1 GCA_902465755.1 uncultured Anaerococcus sp. | reverse complement strand
GACCCCGCTTGCTGCCATGCCTGGGAAGTCTTATAGCCTATATGAGCCTTTGGGAGTAACTCTTATCATAGCTCCATGGAATTATCCTTTCCTTCTGGCAATCGATCCTCTAATAGGAGCTATTGCTTCAGGAAATACCGTAATTCTTAAGACATCTTCTAAGACCAGGGAGACTTCTAAACTTATCAGATCTATGCTAAATGATTACTTCGAGGAAGAATTTATCTATGTTGTAGATAATGATGAGGTAAGCCATAAAGAATTACTCGAAGGAAAATACGACCATATCTTCTACACTGGTGGTAAAAGTGTCGGCAAGCATATTATGAAAAAGGCTAGCGAAAACCTCACAAAAGTTACCTTAGAGCTCGGTGGAAAAAGCCCTTGTATTGTAGATAGAACAGCAGATCTCGATAATGCAGCGAGGTCCATCATGTGGGGTAAGACTCTAAATGCTGGACAGACTTGTGTAGCACCAGATTATATCCTAGTTGATTTAGCTGTTAAAGAAAAGTTCATAGGAAAATTAAAAGAGGCTATGATAGACTTTTACGGCCTAGATCCTCTAATATCCAAGGATTACGGAAGGATTATCAATGAGGACCATCTCGATAGACTTCTAGGACTTCTTGACGGAGAAGATATAATAGCTGGAGGGATTTACGATAGGGAAAATCTCAAGCTTATGCCTACAATAGTAGATGGGGTAGACTTTGATAGTAAGCTTATGGAAGATGAGATATTCGGTCCGATTATTCCTATTTTGACCTATGATGATATAAATCCAATCCTCTACAAAATTAAAACTATGCCAAAACCACTTGCCTTCTATCTTTTCTCAGAAGATGAGAGACTTATCGAAAAGATTATGTATAATATGGAGTTCGGTAATGGATGTGTCAATGATTGTATAATTGAGATTGCAAGTCCTTACCTCGAGTTTGGTGGAGTAGGAGAAAGCGGTATGGGAGGATATCACGGCTACAATAGCTTTGTGAATTTCTCCAACAAAAAAAGCATAATGGAGACTCCATCAAGCATGAAGGCAAATATAAAATACCCTCCTTATGAAGATGGAAAATTAAGCTTTGTAAAGAAAGTATTGTAATGATAAAAATAGAACTAGTGTTGGACTACTTCTGATTCTAAGTGATCTCTAGCTGTTACTAGACATTAGACATAAGTGTATTCTAAAATAAGCTATTGCTGAGGAAATAAATATTTACTTATAGTATCAATATTTATTTTAACTAGCAATAGCTTTTATTTTGCAAAAAAAACCAGGCCTCAATAAAGACCTGGTTAGATAAATTTTATTTATTCTTGCTATCCATATCAGCCTTGATAGCTTTAGCAAGCTCTGCGATTTGCTCAACTTGTTCCATTTTGACACCAGAGTTAATTTTTACATCTTCTCCTACATAGTCAAGTTTTGCACTAGATAGGATTTCCTTAGAGATCTCTAGACTTCTACCGCCCCAAGACCAGTTGTTTAGGAAGGATACGGACTTGTTAGTAAATCCTGTTCCAACAAGCTCTCTTAGGAAGGCATCCATCTTGTAGTAAAGTCCTGAGTTGTAGTTGATTGGTGCAAATACAGAGTGAGAGAATCTGTGGCAGTCGCTAATTGGATAAGAAACATCCCAGTCAGCAACGTCATAAATCTTGATGTTTTCTACACCTAGCTCCGCAAGTTTAACAGCGAGGATGTCGGCTGCTTCTTCAGTATCTCCATACATTGATGCATAAACAATAACTACTCCGTCTTCTTCTGCTGTAAAGGTTGACCAGTGGTTGTATTTGTCCATGATAAAGTTGATTGATTCTTCATCCTTGTATACTGGTCCGTGAAGAGGAAGGATAGCATTTATTGGTAGGCCGTCGATTTTCTTGAAGGCATTTTGAACCATCTTGCCAAACTTACCTACTATATTGATATAGTATCTTCTAGCTTGTTCTAGCCAATCACCCTTGTGGATTACCTTAGCTGCATCGATATTTCCTTCGATTATGTTAAAGGAACCAAAGGCATCTGCTGAGAAGAGAAGGCCTTCTGTTGTTTCGTAAGTCATCATAACTTCTGGCCAGTGAACCATTGGTGTGAAGACAAATTTTAGATTTCTCTTACCGAGATTTAGCTCATCTCCATCTTTAACTTCGTAGTATCTGTCCTTGAACTCATCATTGTAGAATTGTTCATAAAGCTTAAAGGTCTTTGCATTTCCGACAAGCTTAGCATTTGGCCACTCTCTCATACAAAAATCGATGTTTCTGCAGTGGTCTGGCTCCATGTGCTCAATTACAATATAATCGAGATCTTCTCCGTCAAGACTTGCCTTGATATTATCTATATATCTTCTAGTAAAGGCAGCATCGACAGAATCCATCAAAACATTTTTCTCATCTTTTATAACATATGAGTTGTAGCAAACGCCGTTTGTTAGTTCAAACATATTTTCGAATCTGTCAATTCTTCTATCGTTAACTCCAACCCAATAGATATTGTCTAGTACTTCAATAATATTATGCATTCTAACTCCTTTGATAATTTATTGTTAATTAAATTATACCGGATATTTAAGAAAAATAAATTATATATAAATGATTATTGCTATCAGCAATAATCCAAAAAAAATAATATTTTATAATTTAACAAGAAAGTATGTTAGAAATAATTTATTTGGGTATATATATTATGAAAACAATTACATGAGTTTTAGCATCATGCGACTTATCTAAGGTAAAACTATCCATACATCTTACAGAAGATGGGATATAGTTTTACGATCCCAAGCCTATAGTTTATACAAGGCTTTATGGATTGAAGGATCAAATCATTGATGTAATTTATTATTAACTACAAAAGGAGATATAATGGGATACAATTTACCAAAAGATTTAGAAGAATTTAGAAAAGTAGTAAGAGATTTTGCTGAAGAAAAGATTAGACCAATTGCTTTTCACTTAGACCAAACCAAAGAATTTCCAAAAGAAATCGTAAAGGAAATGGGAGAGATGGGACTAATGGGTATACCATTTCCAGAAGAATACGGTGGAGCAGGACTAACT
>CABQOK010000183.1 GCA_902465755.1 uncultured Anaerococcus sp. | reverse complement strand
GATCTTTCTAGATTTACTAAAGAAAAATTTGCTCTTGCAAATGTTAACATCAATAGGTTATAATTAATATGAGTAGGAGGAAAATTTTGCAAAATTATAAAAGAGTTATTCTTAAGTTAAGTGGTGAAGCTTTGGCTGGAGATAAGGGTTTTGGCTTTGACGATGATATTATAATAAACATATGTGAAAATATTAAGGCTGTTTCTAAGCTTGGAGTTGAAGTCGCTATTGTTGTAGGCGGGGGCAACTTCTGGAGAGGAAGGTCTGGCAAGGAGATTGACAGAGCAAGCTCTGATACAATTGGCATGCTTGGAACTGTGATGAATGGTTTGAGGGTTCAAGGAACCTTGGAAGAGATGGGCCTTGAAACTAGACTTATGACTGCGATTGACATGAAGGAAGTAGCAGAGCCTTATATTAGAAGAAGAGCGGTAAGACATCTGGAGAAGGGAAGGGTTGTAATCTTTTCTGCAGGTACTGGCCTTCCATATTTCTCAACAGATACCACAGCAAGTCTAAGAGCCCTAGAAATAAATGCAGATGTGATTCTTCTTGGAAAGACTGGAACTGATGGAATCTATGATAAAGATCCAAATGTGTATCATGATGCAGTAAGATTTGATAAGCTTACTTATAAGGAAATTCTTCATAAAGAATTAAAGATAATGGATACAACTGCTACATCATTGTGTATGGATAACGATATGCCTTTGTTTGTGTTTGGCATAGATGATCCAAGCAATTTAGTAAGAATATTTGAAGAAGAAGAGCCAATAGGGACTATAGTAAAGGAGAGTTTTTAATGATTTATGAACAAATAAAAAAACAAGCAAAAGATGATATGGGAAAGGCCCTAGAATCTTTCGATAAGAGAATTGCAACAATCAAGGCTGGTAGAGCGACTGAAGCAATCTTAGATGGGATTACTTTTTCATACTATGGAACAGAAACACCAATCAACCAAGCCGCAACAGTTTCAATCCCAGAAGCTAGACTTCTTGTAATTAAGCCATGGGATAAGACAAATATTGGACCAATCGAGAAGGCTATTCTTAAATCTAATATTGGTATAACACCTCAAAACGATGGAGAAATTATAAGACTTCCTTTCCCACAATTAACTGAGGAAAGAAGAAAAGAATACACCAAAGAAGTCGATACTTATGCGGAAGATGCTAAGATTGTCATAAGAAATAAGAGAAGAGAAGCAATGGATGAGGTTAAAAAGAGTGAGAAATCAGGAGATATAACAGAAGATGATAGATACACTCTTGAAGATGAAATCCAAAAGATTACTGATAAGATGATTGAGGATGTTGAGGCTCTAGCTGCTAAGAAGAATAAAGAGTTGATGTCAGTATAGTAAATTGAATAAGATTAATTTAAAAAGTTTAGGTGAAATTTTGAATAAGGATATTAGCCCTGGTAGGATACCTGCTAGGATAGTATCCTTATTTCTTAATGAACTTTCATTGCTTTTAAGCTCAGGAATAAGTCTTGATGAGAGTCTTTGTATAATAAGAGATCAAAAAATTGACAAAAAGCTAACTAAGGCTCTTTCGAATATACTTGTAAATTTAAATGCAGGATTGAGTGCTTATGATTCCTTCAATAGGGAAAATAGATACTTTAGTCCAATGCTAATAGCCTTTATTAAGTCAGGAGATGAGAGCGGAAATATGGCGGAAATTTTGGGAGAATTCTCTGATTATCTGTCAAATGACAGCAAGAACAAAGCTAAGATTAGACAGGCTTTTATCTACCCAATTATACTTTTACTAGTTACAATTACTGTAGTAGGCCTAATTGTAACTCTAGTTATGCCGACTTTTACAGAAAGCTTTGCATCTTATGAGATGGAGCTTCCCTTATCAACAAGGATACTTTTAGCTATTAGTGCTTTCTTCTCTGAATATGGCTTTATAGTACTAATTGTAATCTTAACAATAATATTATTATATCTTTTGATGTACAATAGTAAGTCCTATAGATTAAAACTAGATACATACAATTTTAAATATCTTCCACTTAAAAGATTCAGGAAACTTGCTATGGACTATCAAATAAGTTCTCTCTTGTATATTCTACGAAGTGGAGATATTGATATAATTAGCTCAATTGGAATAATTAGAGAATCTTTTACCAATACTTTTATCAAAAAGAAACTTATCCTTATACAAAAAGACCTCCTAGATGGTTTAAGCTTATCCTATGCCTTTAAGAGGGCTGGAATTTTTTCAAATCTTTTAGTTTCAATGATAGAAGTAGGAGAAGACAGTGGATTTTTGGTTGAATCTCTTAAAAAGACTTCAGAATATTTTGCAAATGAATACGTATTTAGGCTGAAGAAGATATCTACTGCCATAGAGCCTCTTTTGATATTAATCATGGCTTTTATCGTTGGCTTTGTCGTATTTTCAGTTACAATACCTATGTTTGATTCGGTTAATTACATATACTAAGGAGTTATTATGAAAAAGAATAAAGGTTTTACTTTAATTGAGCTAGTTATAGTTGTTGCGATAATTACAATACTTGCAGCAATTGCAATTCCAAGATATAAGAACTCCAAGCATAAAGCAGCCATAGCAGCCCACAATGCCAATGTTGAAATGCTAACAACTGCAGGAACCATGGCAAGCTCTGACGGAGTTAATAATAAGACTTGGAAGAGCCAAAGTGATGCAAATGAGTACGTACAAAAATGGCCGGAAATACCAAAGGGAATTGGTCATGATAACGAAAGCTATGAAGTTACAATTGATGCGAATGGTCATGTAAGTGTAAGTCCAGATCAGATAGTAGAATAAAGGATGCTAGTAAGAAAAGAACTAATGATTGATATATTTCTTTTTATAATTGGCTCAATATTTGGATCATTTGCAAATCTCATAGTCCACAGAAGAATGAAAGATGAAAGTATAGTCTATCCTAGAAGCCACTGCGAGTCTTGTGGTAAAAGTCTAAGCCCTTTTGAGCTAATTCCAATAATTTCCTTTCTTATTCAGAAGGGAAAATGTAGGTCATGTGGGGCTAGGATTTCTCCTGATAATATTATTATGGAGATTAT
>CABQOK010000182.1 GCA_902465755.1 uncultured Anaerococcus sp. | reverse complement strand
TTGTAAGAGAGCTTGAAAATGAGAATCCAAAGGCAGTTGTCCAACTAGTTCACGGGATGAGTGAGCATGGTGGAAACTATATGGACTTTGCTAAGTTTTTAAATGATAATGGCTATGCTGTTGTAATTCACGATCATAGGGGACATGGCAAGTCCTTAAGCGAAAAATATCCCAACGGTCACATGGAAAGAGCAAGTGAACTAGTAAATGACACATCTATGGTTACAAAATATATAAAAACTAAATATCAAGATGCGCCAATATATATGCTGGGTCACTCTATGGGGTCAATGACTGCTAGGGTATTTTTACAAGAAAATGATGATTTGATAAGTAAACTTATCCTAACTGGCACACCACCACAAGATAGCTTTGCAAAAGTAGCCTACTTTTTTGCAAATGTATTGTGCTTTTATATAGGAAGTCACCAAAGATCAAATATTATAAATCATATAGTAGGAACTGGGGATGATTCTCTAGATTTTATATCTTATGATGAGAAAAATAGAGCAGATAAATACAATGATTCGATGAGAATATTTAACTTCACCATCGGTTATACAAAAGTTCTTATAGAAATAAACAAAAAATTAGCACAAAAATTAAAATATAAGTTGAAAAACAAAAATCTTCCAATATATAACTTAACTGGAAGAGATGACATGATAACAAAAGGTCAGAAGGGTCTTGATAGATCTCTTAGACTTTTAAAAGATTTGGGATATAAAAATATAAGAAGTAAAACCTACGACAAGATGCGACATGAGATCCTAAACGAAACAGATAAAGATATGGTTTATGAAGATATTTTAAAAATATTAGAAGACTAATTATTGAATATGGGTAAGATAATAACACATAGGAGGATATTATGACTGAAAAGAAAGAAAAAGATATCAAAAAAGAAGAAGAAAAGAATATTAAAGATGGTGAATACTGTGGAGTTGAAAAATTCAATGGAAAGAAATTCAACACTTGCACAGGTGAAGAAATAGTAGAAGAAGGATACAAGAATCCTGACAAATAAGAAAATTGTGTAAAGCCAAAATCTTTTTATCTCGACTTTGAATTAAGGCTTAATCTTCTGATTAGCTAACATTTCTGGTCTGAGCTATAGAGATTTTGGCTTTTTATTTGCCATAAATTTTCTCTTTGCTTTAATCTTATATTTACTCTATTTACTTTATAGCTAAAGTAAAGTGTATAAATTATATAGCTAGAAAATTTTAAAAGAAAATTATAAATAATATAAATAAGCTGTCTTATAAAGATATTAAGCAAAACTTTTTATTGGCTGATACAAAAATTAGGATAATGGGATTTGAAGTAGAAAAAATGTAGTAGCTTAACTTATAATAAAACTCCTGATTGGGAAAGTCCAGTCAGGAGTTTGTTTTATTCAAAGTCTTTGAGATAGTCGTCTTTGCCTATCATCTCGCTTAGGACGACTTCGTCAGTCTTTTTCATTCCGTATTTTGCAATTCTTGCAACTGTTTCGATTGTCTTGTCTATATTTTCTTTGATTATACCATCTCCTACTTCAAAGGAATTGTCTGTCTTAGCCTGCATATAGGCAAGGCTGGCATTTCTAAGGCTTGATGCGATTTTCATGGCACAAGAAGACTTGGCACCGTCACATATTATACCAGAGTTTACAGCAAGGGCGTTAGTTATAGTATCTTCTATAATCTTTTTATCTTCCTTATTTAGGAAGGCAATAGATGCTATAGCTGCAGCAGAGGCAGATACAACTCCACAGTAGGCAGAAAGCTTGCCAATTTTGTTTTTGATATATAAGGCAATTAGATTAGAAAATATAAGGGCCCTGTAGAGCTCATCTTCTGAAAAACCATAGTCTCTAGCATACAAAATTACAGGGACTGATGTCGTAATTCCTTGATTACCAGATCCTGAGTTTATGATTACAGGTAGTTCACAGCCATTCATCCTAGCGTCAGATCCTGCTGCGGCAAAGGCAGCAAGCTTCTCGTAGTAATTAGATGTGTCGTTGTTTAAAATGAGCTTTCCTATATTGGCTCCCCAGTTGTTTTTGATCCCTTCATCGGCTATTTTTTCATTAAAGGAAATTTGCTTATCAAGGATTTCCTTGATATCAGAATAATCACAAGTTTTAGCAAAATCATAAACTTTATCGAAAGAAAAATCTATATCTTCTTTTACTTCTTCTTCCTTTTCTTTTTTATATATTATCTTGCTGTCCTTTTTTATTTCTACAATATTAGTATGGCTATCTGCTATAGTAACACTTGCCGTAGATTTTTTATTTTCTAATATGATCTCGATGAAAAGACCTTCCTTTTCTGGGACAAGATTTACTTTTACAAGGCCCTCTTCTATAATCTTATCGCAGAGGTCAAGTTTAGTCTTGTCAACATCTGCTAGGACTTCAAGTTTTCTACTAGGATTGCCTAAATATATACCAGCAACTACTGATATCTCTATTCCCTTCCTACCCATGGTGGAAGGGACGGTTACAGAGTTGGCGTTTTTAATGATATTGCTAGAAAGATTTGCGACAATCTTTTCTGGGTCAGATTCTAGTACCTCTCTTGCCTTAGCTGATGCGTAGGCGATAGCAATTGGTTCAGTACAACCTGTGGCAGGTATTAGTTCTTCTCTTATTAGTTCTTTAAAATCAGTCATAATTAGGACCTCGCATCTTTTGGAACCTTATCTAAAAGTCCAGTAACCATTAGGGCGATGGCTCCATCTCCTGTGATATTGCAAGCTGTTCCGAAGGAATCTTGGAGGGCAAATATGGAAAGGATGAGGGCAGTTCCTGTCGCATCAAATCCAAGAATAGAAGTGATAAGACCTAGAGAGGCCATAACAGTTCCTCCTGGAACTCCTGGTGCTCCTATAGCAAATATTCCAAGAAGGAGAATGAAAAGAATCATATTTCCTGTGCTTGGAAGAGCACCGTAGAGGACTTGGCTTACAATCATTACGAAGAATGTTTCTGTAAGAACTGATCCACAAAGGTGGGTGTTAGAGCAAAGTGAAACTACGAAGTCTCTAATCTTTGGATCTAGGGTCTTGGCCTTACTTGAACATT
>CABQOK010000181.1 GCA_902465755.1 uncultured Anaerococcus sp. | reverse complement strand
TAAATATAATATAATTACTTAAAAGAGATTTGAAAGAAATTTAAAGTAAACCTAAAGAGGTAGAAAATGATAAGTAATGTAATTAAAGATATGTTTTATAGACCAACTGAAAATCTTATGATACCAGCAAAAGATGTGGCTACTTGTAACGAAGGAGACACTCTTCTTCATGCAGTTTTAGTCTTATCAAATTCAGGCTATCAAATAATACCAGTACTTGATGGAGAAAACCACGTAAGAGGGCTTATTTCTATATCTGATATAGTTACAAGTTTTGATGATCTTTCTTTATTCGATGAGGATAAGCTTCAGGCTATTAAGGTTAAGGAAGTGATGAATCAAGTCGTTCCTATCTTATTTGATAACTATGATCTTGAAGACGTCCTAAGACTTTTGGTTAATAATAACTTTGTATGTATTACTCACAAAAACGGATATTTTTTGGGGATCATTCCTAGAAAGGTTGCCCTTGAAAGGTTCACCCATATTGCCCACAATATAGATTCTGAATATGACATATTTGAAAAGGCTAAAAATTTAGTATAAATTAAAAGGTGATGTTGCAGAATAGATTTACCTATTCTGCAACATCACCTTTTTTATGTTAGGGCTTTTGCAACAGACCCTTTTTTATTTTATCCTAAAAATTGCTGATCCAAAAGGCATAATATATATATTATCTCCCTTATTTAAGCTACGGTTAATATTTCCTGACCCCTTATATTTTAAATCTTCTGTATTAATCAGTTCCTCTAAGTCATAAGGAGAATTTATTTCGTAATCTATATCTGTAAAGTTTATTATTACCAATAAATTATGATTTTTAAAGCTTCTCTTGTAAGCATAGAGACTATAGCCTTCAATATCAAGTAGTCTTACTTCGCTATCTTTATCATTTAGACAATTCTCTTTTAAGAATATATCGCTTATTTCCTTATAGTAAGTATTGAAGTCTTCGAGATTATTGTCAAAATTCTTAAAGTCAAATTTGTTATAGACTGAAAATGTCCTAAGATCTCCAGAATCATCTCCCATAAAGAGCATCTTAGGAGATTTGATTGTATATAATAAGGTGAATAGAGTTTTAAGTTGTTCTAATTTCTTATCGTCTGAGTACATTTTCATTGCAAGACTTGCCTCATTTAGGAAAGAATCAACGTAGGAAAAACCTAGGAGATTTTTACTCGTAGATTTATTTATCAAATCTGTAATAAAATTTTTGTAATAATCCCTTTTTATAGGTTGATCTTTTAGCATGTTAATACAAGCCTTTGTCTTGTTATCAAATACCATATCAAAATCAATATGGTAATTATACTCTCCACTAAAGCCAGCAAGACTTAAAGCCTTAGATTCCTTTATATGAGTATTTAATTTAGATAGAAACTCAAAAGAATCTTTGTTTATTCCCCTATTTTTATCCCCTTGCCAATATAATATATTTTCTATAGCAGAAAAATATATTCCATCGACCTTGTATTCCCTTAAATAATAATCCACAGCACTTTGAATATAAGATTTAGTCAAATTCTTAGCTAGGTCAAAATTAGTGGCTCCATGATAGTTATAGAGTATATCATCGTAATCATAATTATAAATATTATTTCCATCAAAATTTATAAGCCCAGCATTATCTGGGTCAAATTCTCCTATATCAAGTTCTACTAAGACCTTCATTTTCTTCTTATGTGCCAAATCAATAAATTTCTTAAAGGATCCTATATCCCCATATCTATTTGAATAGGAAAATAAATTCAAAGGAGGATATCCCATAGAATTATAATTTTGATATTCATTTATTGGCATGAGAACAATTGTGTCGTAATTATTATCCATGGCGTGATTAATAAGGGAGTTAAAGATTTCATCAGCTGACTTCTCTTTATTCTTAAATAAAGACCCTAGAAAAACTTGCAAAACATTTCTAACTTCAGTCTTGATCTTCTTACTCTTAAATTTATACGAGTCATCACATATTACAGCTGTCTTTTCTGTGTAATTTGTAGACTTTGCAAAGGGATCAATTTTCTTTACTTCACTTTCGCCATTTTTTAAGATAAACTGATAAGAATCACCGATTTTGGCAGTATCAATTGTTACAGAAAAAACTCCCGTAGAATATTTTCTCATGGCTTGTTTTTCCCAATCATTAAAATCACCGATAATGTATGCCTCGCTAGTATTTGGAGCGAGTAGTCTAAATATATATCCCCTATCCTTCTTATGGGCTCCAAAAAACTTGTAGCCATCAAAGGACTTAGCTTCTAAATAATCTCTTGTATTCATAATCTACTCCTTTAATACATTATACTTTTACTATTCAAAAAAGCAGGCCATCACTGACCTGCCTTGTATGTTTCTAACATTTCATCTGCAATTTCAATCATCATTGAATTAACTTTCTGGGACCATTCTGGATCAGAAGCATAAGATGTTCCTATGCCTTTTGCAGAAACCCCATTAAAATAATCTCCGTTCTTATCTAGATATTCTTCCTTAAGATGCTTGGCAACTGTATCTATTGAATCCTTAGGATCTTTGAATTTACTTGCCATATTATAAGGGTCATGGTCTATAGCATTAAAGCCGAAGAGGTTGTTCTTTTCTCTAAATAAATCACTTGTTCCATTTCCCGTTTCATGCTTGGCCATAGCCATTAGCAAGAATGGATTAATTCCGTATTTTTCGGAAACTTCCTTGAAGTCTTGACCCAAACCGTATAGACCAGTATCAGCTAAGCCGTAATCTAGCTCACTTCCTGTAAAAGGTATATCTTGTAAGAGATAAAAATAGCTTTTGCTATTGACATTATCACAACCAATCTCAATTGCCTTATCAAGATCCTTATCTAACTTATCAAATCTTTCCTTCTTCATATCTCTAAGATTGTATGTTTCGACATTAATCTTCTGCAAACCATAATACATAAGGTCCTTTTTCTCTTTTGAGCTAGCAAAAGATTTTGTGTTAGCCAAAGTAATTCCTAGAGTTAGTATAGCGGCTATACATATTAAATTTTTAATAGAATTTCTTACCTTCATAACTATCCCCTTTATCTATTATTTAATTATATGTTAAATAATAGATAATGCAA
>CABQOK010000180.1 GCA_902465755.1 uncultured Anaerococcus sp. | reverse complement strand
TTTCTTCCTCTAATAGCCTTTGTATTAGGACTTTTGGTTGTTCTTGCAGAACCTGCAGTAGCGGTCTTATCCGAACAGGTTGAAGATGTTACGGGAGGTTCTATTCCTAGAAAGCTTATCCTAAGAGCCCTATCCATAGGGGTAGCCTTTGCAGTGATGCTTGCTATCTTTAGAATCAAAATCGAAGGATTCGCCCTTTGGATGGTCATAGTACCAGGGTTTTTGATATCCTTAATCCTTTCCAGGAAAGTTCCGCAAATCTTTGTAGGGATAGCTTTTGACTCAGGAGGGGTGGCGTCAGGACCGATGACTGCGACATTTATCCTAGCCTTCTGCCAAGGAGTTGCTGGAAATATAGCTGATGGTTTCGGAGTAATAGCCTTTGTAGCTATGATGCCTGTAATAACTATAATGATACTAGGAGTTTTGTTTAAGGGAGAAAGATAATGCAATATATAAGAATAATTTTACCGAGGGGTAAGGGAAGCCATTTCATGAAACTCCTAAAAGAAGAGGGAGCCTTTGGAATATCCTGCTTTTATGGCGAAGGGGCTGCCCCCTAATGAAATTTTGAGCAAACTTCACATAGATAAGACAAAAAGGAAATTGTAACAGCCTTATTCGATGAGAAGAAAACTGATGTTTTATTTGATAAAATTAAAGATAAGTTAAAAGATGTAAATACAGGTATAGCCTTTGGTACATCGCTTGACAGAAAGGATTATATGATGGACTGGGTATGCCTATATGTGATAGTAGATAGACGCGAGGGCCAAAGAGCAGTTCATATCGCCCAGGATAATGGAGCACGTGGAGCAACCCTTGTCCATGGGAGGGGATCTAACGAGAATGTTAAAAGCCCTATTTTTTTGAATATGAATATTGAACCTGAAAAAGATATAGTAATAATGCTAATAAAAAAAGAATTAGAAGATACTATTAGGGGTAAAATATATAAGGAGATGGAGCTTGACAAGGAAGGAAAGGGATAATATATTCTCTACCTGTAAGTGAAGTTTCAGGATTAGTAGAACAAAGGAGATAGTATGAAAAGATTAAACTCTAATGAATTTAGAACAGAAGTAGAAAACGGAAAGGGCCTAATTTTGGTGGACTTTTCGGCTACGTGGTGTGGACCATGCAAGATGCAAGGACCAGTTCTCGAAGGACTTGAGGGTGATTATACAATATATAACGTAGACGTCGATGAGTCAGAAGATATAGCAGGCCAATACAATGTAAATGCAGTTCCTTCTCTTATGATTTTCAAGGATGGAGTCCTAAAGGATACCCTAGTAGGCTTCCAATCTAGAGAAGTTATAGTAGAAAAAATGGAACAATATAAGTAATGAGATATGATCTAGCAATAATCGGCGCAGGTCCAGCAGGGCTTAGCGCCGCTTTAAATGCAAAAATCAGAAACAAGTCTGTAATTATCTTCGGCAAGGATTCTCCTAAGCTTAGTAAAACAGAATCTATTAAAAATTATCTAGGCTTTGGGGATATAAAGGGAAGTGAGCTAAACCAGAGATTTAAGGACTCCTTAAAGGATTATGAAATAAACTTTAGTGAAGATAGGGTACAAACTGTCTATGCCATGGGAGACTACCATGCTCTGATGCTTAAGTCAGGAGACATGGTTGAGGCCGTTTCTGTAATAGTAGCAACGGGTATAGAGCTAACAAAGGATCTAGCAGGAGAAGAGGAATTTTTTGCTAAGGGAGTAAGCTATTGCGCAACCTGTGATGCAGCCTTATACAAGGGAAAGGAAGTAGTTCTTATTGGCTATAATGAAGAAAGTGTCGAGGAAGCAAACTTTACGGCAGAAATAGTAGATAAGCTTAGCTTTGTCAATATGTATAAGGATGATATCGACCTAGATCCAGCTATAAATCTAATAGAAGGAGAATCTCCCCTAGGCTTTACTGGAGATAGTAGGGCGGAAGTTTTGGAATTTAAGTCTGGTAAAAAAATAAAGGCAGACGGATTTTTTATCATTAAAGATTCATCCAAGGCCCAAAGACTAGTTCCATCAGTAAAGATGAAGGACAATCACATAGATGTAGACTCTAATATGGCGACAAATATAAGAGGTATTTTCGCAGCAGGAGATGTCACAGGAAGTCCTTATCAAATAATGAAGGCAGTTGGGCAAGGGCAAATTGCAAGCTTAGAAGCAGTAAGGTATATTACAAAAATAAAGTCTAAATAGAAAGTATAAAGTATAAAGAAAGGAATCCTATGGTTGAAATAAAGAAATTTGAAGAGTTAGAAAGAGACGAAATATACCAAATAGCCCAACTAAGAAATGATATCTTCATCCATGAACAAGACATGGATATGAGAAATCTAGATTCTATGGATTACATTGCAGATCACGCCTTTATAAAAGAAGGGTATTCTTTAGTTTGTTACATGAGAATACATAAGATTGATGAAAAAAACAAAATATATCAAATATCAAGAGTAGTAACCCATAGAGATTTCAGGGGAAAATCTCTAGCTAGAAAACTTCTCACCGAAGTTATGGAATACATAGACAAAGAACTAGATGCCAAAGAAGTTAGAATAAATGCTCAAGAATATGTCTCTGACTATTATGCTTCCTTTGGCTTCAAAAGAGAGGGAGAAGTATTTGATGACGGTGGAATCGAGCATATTTGGATGAAAAGGTACTATGATTAGGCCATAACTCTTCGATTTATTGAAATATGTATGAAATATATGTAAAACATAAATAAGTTTTATTGAAAAAATTTAACTTATATGTAAAATAATAATATAATACATTTAGGAGGAGATATGGCAACAAAGCATATAGATTTTTTTGAATTTAATAATTCTATATTCTCTATGATTAGAGAAATTTCACATAAAATCGACTTATTACTACAAGATACTGCAAATGAACTAGGGATAACCCCTCTTCAGCTAAAGATGATTATTACCCTTTATTCAAATATGGATAAGGCAGTATCTATCGGTAGCCTCGGCAAGGCCATAGGTATAACCGGGGGCAATATTTCAAATATTTGCAAGAGACTTGAGAAGCAAGGTTTTGTAAATAGAGCAAGAAGTGAAGAAGACGAGAGAGTAGTTAATG
>CABQOK010000179.1 GCA_902465755.1 uncultured Anaerococcus sp. | reverse complement strand
GCATACTATAGCCGCATTGGCGTTGGTGTTTGACCTATCATGATAGCTCATGCCATTTACGCAAAGCTCATTATCTTCACTTGAACCATTTACTACAAATCCTCCCGGACACATGCAAAAGCTATATACAGAAGTATTTTTTTCTTTATTGGTGTAGTTTAGTTGATAGCTCGCTTGTGGCAATCTAGGGTCTTTTATCTTATATTGACTAAGATTAATATGATCTTGTAGGTGCTCAATCCTAAAGCCAACTGCAAAAGGTTTTTGTACAATTTCTATATATTTATCTAGCATGATAAAGCTATCTCTAGCGGAGTTGCCTAGGGCTAGGATGTATTCGTCTGCTACATAAGAATCTTTGTCAGTAATAAGGCTTTCGATTTTCGAATTCTTTATCGTTAGATCTATGAACTTCTCAGTAAAATGAAAGCTTCCTCCTAAAGCTTCAATCTTCTTTCTGATATTAATAATGACTTTTCTTAGAATATCAGTTCCTACATGAGGTAGATGGTCGTAGAGGATTTCCTCTGGTGCTCCATTTTCTACAAAGATTTTAAATATTTCCCTACTTCTTTTATCCTTGGACCTAGAAGTAAGTTTACCATCAGAAAATGTTCCAGCACCACCTTCTCCAAATTGGATATTAGATTTTGGATTAAGATTTCCGCCATCATTAAAGCTATCAACAGTCTTTACTCTCTCTTCGATTCTTTCACCTTGTTCGATTATTGTAACTTTGACTCCTCTTTTAGCTAGAGTGTAGGCAGCAAAAAGTCCAGCGGGACCTGCTCCAACAATGATGGCAGATTTAACCTTGTTTTTATTTTCTATTTCTAGCTTATCTACTTTGTACTCACTAATATTATGTTTAAGTTTCTTATAGATTTTAGGACTTACTTCGGTATCAATTAGTACTTGGTAGACATAATAAACACCACGTCTTGCATCGATAGATTTCTTGTAAATCTCAAATGAATCTATTTTTTTATTTATAGTTTTTTCTATTTCTCTTTTTATATCTTCATAGCCCTTGTCAAAAGGAACTTTTATATTTCTTAAAAGTAACATATATCCTCCATTTTTAATTATTGTACCAGAAAAAAGATATGAGGAATTAATTTTTCAAAGTAGAATGAATATGTAGAGGTTTATAAATAGTATTTTAAAGGATTTTATTATGTGGTTAATTTTATCAATTCTTTCGGCCTTTTTTGCAGCAGTAACATCGATCCTAGCTAAAATCGGTATCGAGAATGTTAATTCTAACCTTGCTACTGCTATCAGGACACTAGTTGTAGTTGGAATGAGCTGGTTTATAGTTTTTATTACCAATGCCCAAAGTGGAATTCACGATATATCTCATAAATCTTGGCTCTTTCTAATTCTTTCTGGACTTGCAACGGGTTTCTCTTGGCTTTGCTATTACGCTGCAATTAAGAATGGCCAGGTGTCAAAGGTTACAGCAATAGATAAGACAAGCGTTCTTATAACCTTTGTTCTAGCCTTTATATTTCTAGGGGAAGAATTTAGCAGAAAATCCATCATAGGAGCAATACTAATTGGTATTGGAAGTCTTATCATGGTTATCTAGAGGCCTAGGCCTCTTTTTTATTTGCAAATTTTATGTATAATAATATTAAGAAGTAAAGGAGATTTTATGGCTGATAAGAATTCGACTTATGCAATCGAAAGAATTAAAAATATTTACAAAAATTTAGAAAAAATAATCGACTCTGTCCCTGATCCTATGCAAGATAAGCTTAGAAATCTTATCCTAAACGATGAGGAACTAAAAAGAGTTATGGATGATATGGAAAATTATAGACCGCCTAGAATTTTCCTTATGGGGAGGACCGGAGTAGGGAAAAGCTCTTTAATCAATGCTATTAACGGAAGATATCTCGCTCCTGTAAATGATGTCTACTCTTATACGAAAGCCTGTGATGTGTATGATTATGAGGAAAATGGCGAAGTTCTAATGCAGATTTTAGACACTAGGGGAACTTCCGAGTCTCTTGCCCTAGATGAGAAAGTATCAGCAGAAGATAAGATAAAAAGCGAAGTAAAAGAATTTATGCCTGATGTAGCAATTTTCATGCTAAATGCAAGTCACAGGGATGATGTCCTAACAGATGTAAAGTTCGTTAAAAGTATCTGTGAAGATTATAAAAAGGCAAATGGAGTCGACTTGCCAGTAATAGTCGCCATAAACAAGGTTGATGAACTCGCCCCATCAAGGATAAAGGATCCAAAGGAATATCCTATAAGTAAGAGTAAAAATATTAGTGAAGTTGTTAAATATTATGGCAAAATCATAGAAGAAGGAGGGCTTGAAGTTAAGGAAATAATCCCTGTATCTTCCTTGGTCGATTGGATGATTGAGGATGAATTTATCGATGTCGATTCTATAAATGATCTTTCCAAGTCTAGACTAAGTGATCTTGAAATTCAATTTGACGGGAGATTTGGTATTGAAAATCTGATTGACGCTTTGGAAGAGTCCATAAGTGATTATGATGCCATAGTTGGTCTAAGACTTGCTTGTAGGATGAATAGGGTACTAGTAAATCTTTGCGATAAGTTTATAAACATGTTTTCAGGCTTTGCTGCGACTGTCGCCTTAGCCCCAATACCCGTAGCTGATATTTATCCTCTAATAGGTCTCCAAATAGCCCTGGTAAGCCTAATAGCAAGTCTTTCTGGACGAAATATCAGCAAGGAAACTGCCAAGGAATTCCTCCTATCCCTAGGAGGAGTAGGTCTTGCTGGAAATATCTTTAGACTGGGGTCTCAACAGTTATCGAAACTTTTAAATCTAATCCTTCCAAGTGCAGGATCAGCAGTAAGTGCGATAGTAGCTGCTATGGGAACCAAGGCGATTGGTGAGGCAAGTAAGAGCTACTATATAGAAGGCATCGATTTAGCTAAGGTGAGGAAGGATTATAAAGATAGGGTTAAGGATATTAAGAAAAAAGATAAGAAAAGTGAATAATATATACGCCTAAGGGGAGGAGCTTCCTCTTAGGTTTTTTATTACTTTATAAAATATTAGTTTTATATTATAATTAAATAAATGAAGAAAAGGGGTGAATTATGGATAAACAGAT
>CABQOK010000178.1 GCA_902465755.1 uncultured Anaerococcus sp. | reverse complement strand
AAATCAACAAGTTAAACGATCATCCCCTAGGAAGTGAGGGAATTAAAAAGTTAGTCAGGGATGAATTTTCTGATAGGCTTTATATGACTTCATCTTTTGGAGGTGTCCTCGAATTGATGAGTAAGGGAGTATCGAAATTTGATACCCTACTAGAACTTTCAGATAAATTGGGATTATCTAGAGAAAATATTGCGTCTATTGGTGATGGTCTTAATGATTTAGAAATGACCCAAGGAAGTAAGCTTTCTTTTGCCATGGGAAATGGAAGAGACGAGCTTAAGGAAATTGCAAGCCATATAGTTTCTGATAATAATTCAGGTGGAATAAGAGAAGCTTGTGAAATAATAAAGGAATATAACCGTGTTTAATATAGTATTAATTTCGCCAGAGCATCCTGGAAATGTAGGGAATATTGGAAGGACCTGTGTCCTAACAGAATCCCGTCTTCATTTGATTAGACCATTCAAGTTTGATTTTTCTGATAGATTTTTGAAAAGAGCGGGTATAGATTATTGGGAACATGTTGATCTTGTAATTCACGATAGTCTAGAAGAATTTATGGACTATGTAAAAGATAAAAGATATTTCCTTATAGAAACAGGAACTAAGAAGAAATATACAGATGTAGAATTTAAAGATGGAGACTTTTTGATATTTGGTAGGGAAAAGGAAGGAATATCAGATGACTTACTTAATGAGAATACGGAAAAAATTCTAACTATCCCTATGACAAAAAAGATAGATAGGTCCTTAAATCTAGCTAACTCAGTTAGTATAGTTTTATACGAGGCCTTAAGGCAAGATGGATTTAAATTTTAGGAGGATAAATGTACGATATAATTATAATTGGAGGAGGTCCAGCAGGACTTACCGCAGGACTTTATGCAGGGAGAAGTAAACTTAAGACACTTATTATTGAAAAAGCTGTAGCAGGTGGACAGATTTCCGGAACAGCTTTTGTTGAAAACTACCCAGGATCAATAGATGAGGCAACAGGAATGGGGCTTTCTGAAAGGATGCTAGAACAAGCGGAAGAATTCTGTGAGATCAAATATGAAGATGTCAAGGAAGTAGAGCTTGATGGCAAGGTTAAAAAAATAAAGACTGATGGCGGAGAATATGAGGCCAAAGTAGTTATCATTTCATCAGGTGCTACCCACAGGAAATTGTATGTTCCAGGCGAGAAAGAATTTGCCAACAAGGGAGTATCCTACTGTGCTACATGTGATGGACCATTTTATACAGGACTTGATATATATGTAGTTGGTGGTGGAGACTCTGCCCTTGAAGAGGCGACTTATCTTACTAAATTTGGTAAATCTGTAACTATTATTCACAGAAGAGACGAATTTAGGGCAAGTGGGGTAGTCGTTGATAAGATTAAGGAAAATCCAAAAATAAAATTAGAGTTAGACTCTATAGTAAAGGAAATTAAGGGTACGAAGGAATCAGAAGTCCTAGTAGTTGAAAATGTCAAAACAGGCGAGATAAAAGAATTAAAATCTGATGATAATTCTCCAATTGGGGTATTTATATTTATAGGATACATTCCACAAACAGAGATATTTGAAGGTAAGATAGAAATGAATCACGGCTACATCCTAACAGATGAAGATATGAAAACAAATGTCGAAGGTGTATTTGCCATAGGTGATACTAGAGAAAAGAAGGTAAGACAAATGGTAACTGCAGCTGGAGATGGATGTATTGCAGCTGTTCTTGCTAACAGATATCTTGAAGGCGTGAATTGGTAAAAAAAAGTTGACAATTTTCTAACAAATAAGTAGAATAATATTTGTAGAAAGAATTAATTAGGAGGAAATAATGGCAACAAAAGTAGCAATTAATGGATTTGGTAGAATCGGACGTCTTACACTATGAAGAATCGCCGAAGTAGAAGAAAATATCGAAGGTCTTCTATATGCTTTCAAATACGATACAGCACAAGGTAGATTTAACGGAGACGCTGAACTAACAGAAGACGGATTCAAAATCAATGGTAAAGACATCAAAGTATTTGCTGAGAGAAACCCAGAAGATCTTCCATGGGAAGAACTTGGAGTTGATATAGTACTAGAATGTACAGGATTCTTTACAGAAAAAGAAAAAGCAGAAGCTCACATCAAAGCAGGAGCTAAGAAAGTACTAATTTCTGCACCAGGTAAGGGTGATTTAAAGACAATCGTATACGGAGTAAACCACGAAATCCTTGACGGATCTGAAACAGTTGTTTCTGGAGCAAGCTGTACAACAAACTGCTTAGCACCAATGGTTAACGTATTAAAAAATGAATTCGGATTTGTTTCAGGACAAATGTCTACAATCCACGCATACACAGCTACTCAAGCTATCCAAGATACACCAGCTACTAAGAAAGACTTAAGAGGCGGTAGAGCTGCAGCACAAAACACAATTCCAGCATCAACAGGAGCTGCTAAGGCTGTAGGTAAAGTACTTCCAGAAGTAGAAGGAAAAATTGACGGATCAGCTCTAAGAGTTCCAACAATTACAGGATCAATCACAGAACTTTACTCAGTACTTGAAAAGAAAGTTACTGTAGAAGAAGTAAACGCAGCTATGAAAAAATACTCAAGTGATGCATTTGCTTATACAGAAGATGACATTGTATCAAGTGATATAGTAGGTTATCCAGCTGGTTCAGTTTTCGATTCTCAACTAACAAAAATTGTTGAAGGAGCAGATGGAACACAAGTTGTAAAAACTGTTGCTTGGTATGACAATGAAATGGGATATGTTTCTAACCTTGTTAGAACACTTGACTATCTAGCAAATCTTTAAGAGTTAATTAAGGCGGGGGATAGCTTCCGCCTTTTTTTAACGGAAATATGAGGAGTAATATGAACAAAAAAACTGTAAAAGACTTAGATGTAAAGGGTAAAAAAGTACTAGTAAGAGTTGATTTCAACGTACCTTTATCAAAAGAAAATAACGAAGAAATTGCTGATGATACAAGAATTAGAGCAGCTCTTCCAACAATTGATTATCTACTAGAAAATGACGCTAAGGTAATCCTTATGAGCCACCTTGGTAGACCAAAGGGAGAAGCTAAGCCAGAGTTTGCTCTAAAACCTGTAGCAGATTGGCTAG
>CABQOK010000177.1 GCA_902465755.1 uncultured Anaerococcus sp. | reverse complement strand
TATTTCTTTCATTACCTTGCCAAGATTTTCAACTACGGAACTAACTAGATTTTGGATTTTATCTAGATTGTTTCTTATATGATTACTCGCTAGTTTACAATCTTTGATGGATACTAGGTCGTTTGAAGATTTTTTGTTATAGGAAAGCTTGCCCTCGCTGTCTACTTGTAGCCTAATTTTATTTCGGTATGAGAGATTTTCGCTTCTTATTATTTCTAGATCGTCTATTTCTATACCACAAGTTTTCTTGATTGCCTTTGTGATTAGGTTTTTCTTTAATTTTATTTGTGTATCGTAATTTATATCCATAATAGTACAACCCCCACATTCATAATAATATGGACATGGAGGTTGTGTATAATATGGGCTCTGTGAAGTTGTCTTAAGTTTTCTTGCTTCTATGAAATTTTTCTTTTGCTTGATTATTTCAATGTCACAAGTTTCTCCAAAAGTTGCTCCTTCTATGAAGTATACTTTTGATTCTTTCTTGCCAACTCCTCTGCCGTCTTGTAGGATATCAATTATCTTAATATCTTTTATGATCATTAGATAACTTTTGTTTCTCCTTTGTATATTACTCCGCCTATTGGGTCTACTGTAATTGTTTCGCCTTCTTCTACTAGGTTTATAACATTTACAGCTCCTACCACTGCAGGTATTCCAAAGTGAACTGCAGCTACTGCTGTATGGCTTGTTAGTCCACCAGTTTCTGTTACTACGGCTGAAGCTTTTTCTATATATTCTGTAATATCAGAATCTGTGAATTTTGCAACAATTATATCGCCTTCTTCAAATTTGCCTTCGAGTTCTCTTTTAGTTGATCCTATTACAACTTTTCCAGATACTGATTTGCTTCCGATTCCTGTTCCGCTGGTTAGGATATCTCCAATAACGTGAACTTTGATTAGGTTACTTGTTCCAGATACTCCTAGTGGGATTCCTGCTGTTACAACTGTTAGGTCTCCTTCTTCAACGTAATCTTCAGCGAGTGCCCCAACAATTGCTCTTTCTATTAACTCATCTGTTTCTGTTGCTTCTTGGATTACTATTGGATATACTCCCCAAACTATAGATAGTTGTCTAGCAACTCTGTCAGATATTGTAGCAGCAATTATGTTTGTCTTAGGTTTGAATTTAGAGATTACTCTAGAGGTGTTACCACTCGCTGTACAAGAGATGATTGCCTTGGCATTTAGCTCTTCTGCAATATTTTTGGTTGATCTTGCTATTGAGTTGGTTGTTGTGTTTGCTGAGTGGATTTTAACATCGTAGATGTTTTGATAGAAGTCATCTGATAGCTCTGTAGTGATACATATGTTTCTCATTGTTTTAACAGCTTCTATTGGGTATTTTCCACCAGCTGTTTCTCCTGAAAGCATTACACAGTCAGTTCCATCGATAATAGCATTGGCAACGTCAGTTGTCTCTGCTCTAGTTGGTCTTGGATTTCTAATCATTGAGTCAAGCATTTGTGTAGCTGTGATAACCGGTTTTGCAGCGTCATTACATTTTCTGATGACTTCTTTTTGTACTAGTGGAATTAGCTCTGTTCTAATTTCTACACCGAGGTCTCCTCTAGCTACCATAATTCCATCACTTGCTTCTATGATTTCATCTAAGTTGTCTACACCTTCTTGACTTTCGATTTTAGATATGATCTTGATGTGTTCTCCACCATGATCTTCTAGGACTTTTCTGATGTCATATACGTCTTCTTTCTTACGTACGAAAGATGCTGCGATGATGTCAATGTCATTTTCTATACCGAATTTGATATCATCAACGTCTTTTGGAGTAATAGCTGGAAGGTTTGTCTTTGATCCAGGTAAGTTAACTCCCTTATGGTCTGAAAGTATACCATTGTTTAGTGCCTTACACACTACGTCCGTTCCATCTTTGATTTCTATTACTTCTAATTGTACTAGTCCATCATCTATATAGATTTCGCTTCCTACTGCTACGTCTTCTGGTAGTCCTTCGTAAGAAACTGATACAATTGATTGGTCTCCTTCTACATCCCTTGTTGTTAGGGTGAAGATATCTCCTGGTTTAAGGTAGATTTCATCTACACTAAAATTACCAGTTCTGATTTCTGGTCCCTTTGTATCTAACATGATAGCTACAGGCGCATTTAGTTTTCTTCTTATTCTTCTAATTGTTTTTATCTTTGCTAAATGTTCTTCGTGAGATCCATGAGAGAAGTTAAGTCTTGCGACATTCATGCCGTTATTGATTAATTCTTCTAGGATAGCTGGATCTTCACTAGCAGGTCCAATTGTACATACTATCTTAGTCTTTTTTAAAATTTCAGGTTTCATTATTACTCCTATCTAGATAGCGAATTTGCTAGTTCGTATAATCTTTCGTCAAATTCACTCTTTTTACTTACTGCTTCGTCTATACTAACTTCTATTATATTTCCGTCCACATAGCCAATTGCAAGATTTGTCTTTCCATCTTCAAGCATCTTCACAGCACGAGAACCCATTGATGAGCCTAAGAGTCTGTCTACTGCAGATGGAGAGCCTCCTCTTTGAACGTGGCCTAAGATTGTTACCTTAGTTTCGATTCCAGTTTTTTCTTCTAGTTCTTTGGCCAAAGAATAAGGATCGCCAACACCTTCAGCAAGTGTGATTAAGTGGTGGAGTTTACCTCTTTTTCTACCATGTTCCATCTTATCAATTATTTCATTGATAGAGAAATTATGCTCTGGTACTATTATAGACTCAGCTCCTCCAGCAAGTCCTGAGTAAAGGGCGAGGTCTCCGCAGTGACGGCCCATAACTTCGATGACTACAGCTCTGCCGTGAGAACTTGATGTATCTCTTAGCTTGCCTATTGCATCGGTTACTGTCTCAATCGCTGTGAAAAATCCAATTGTAAAGTCGGTATAGCCCATATCGTTATCAATTGTTCCTGGGATTCCTATTGTGTTGATTCCAAGATCAGATAGGGCTTTAGCTCCCTTGAAAGATCCGTCTCCTCCAATTACGATAAGACCTTCGATTCCATAATCGTTAAGGATTTGAGCTCCTCTTTTTTGTCCTTCTGGTGTTTCGAACTCTAAGCTTCTTGCAGTACCAAGTATAGTACCACCCTTATGGATGATATCT
>CABQOK010000176.1 GCA_902465755.1 uncultured Anaerococcus sp. | reverse complement strand
TGGTGGACGTAAACCATTCAGACAAAAGGGAACAGGACGTGCTCGTCAAGGTTCAATCAGAGCTCCTCACTACACAGGCGGTGGAGTTGTATTTGCACCAAAGCCAAGAGATTATAGCTACAAAGTTCCTAAGAAACTAAGAAGAAAAGCATTATATTCAGTTCTTACATCAAAAGTTGTTGATGGAGAGCTAATCGTACTAGATGATCTTAAACTAGAAAATAACAAGACAAAAGAAGCTGCAGCAGTACTTAGTGCAGTAGATGCTGGAAAGAAAGCTTACGTTGTTACAGCAGAAAACGACAACAATGTATACAGATCATTTAGAAATATCGAAGGCGTAGATGTATCATCAGCAAGCCTAATCAATGTTTACGACTTAGTAAGACACAACAAGTTAGTTATCACAAAAGATGCGATTGCTAAACTTGAGGAGGTATTTATCTAATGAGATCACCTTACGAAATAATCAAAAGACCAATAATCACAGAAAAAAGCATGGAAATGCTTGACGAGAACAAGTACACCTTTGAAGTAGACAAGGATGCAAACAAACCAGAAATTAAAGCAGCAGTAGAAGCTATTTTTGACGGAGTTAAAGTTAAAAATGTAAGAACTATGAATTATACTGGAAAATCTGTAAGAACAAGATACGGATATGGTAAAAGAGCTGACTGGAAAAAAGCTATCGTTACTCTAACAGAAGATAGTGCAGAAATTGAATACTTCGATGGACTATAAGGAGGGTTTAAATGGCTATTAGAAAATTAAAACCATCTTCAAACGGTCATAGAAATATGTCTGTTTCAACATTCGAAGAAATAACTACAAACAAACCAGAAAAAAGTCTTACAGTTGATCTTAAATCTAAAGGTGGTAGAAACAACACAGGTAGAACAACAGTAAGATTCCGTGGCGGCGGAGTTAAGAGAAGATATAGAATAATCGACTTCAAAAGAGACAAGGATAATATCCCAGCAAGAGTTAAAACTATAGAATACGATCCAAATAGATCTGCAAACATCGCCCTAGTTGCTTACGCTGATGGAGAAAAAAGATATATCCTTGCTCCAAAAGGACTTAAGGTAGGAGATGTAATCGAATCTGGATCTGAAGCAGATATCAAAGCAGGTAACGCTCTTGAACTTAAAGATATCCCAGTAGGTACAACAATCCACAATATCGAGCTTAAAGCAGGTAGAGGTGGTATCCTTGTAAGAAGTGCAGGTGTTGGTGCTCAACTTATGGCTAAAGAAGGAAACTTCGCAACACTAAGACTTCCATCAGGCGAGATGAGAATGGTTCATCTAAACTGCAAGGCTACAATAGGAGTTGTAGGAAACTCAGAACACGAACTTATCAGAGTTGGTAAGGCTGGAAAGAGCAGATATATGGGAAGAAGACCTCACGTAAGAGGATCTGTAATGAACCCTGTTGACCATCCACACGGTGGTGGTGAAGGTAGAACACCAATCGGTAGACCAAGCCCAATGACACCATGGGGCAAGAAAGCTATGGGTGTTAAGACAAGAAATACTAAAAAACAATCTGAAGCTTACATCGTAAGAAGAAGAAACGAAAAATAGGGGGATATAATGGCAAGATCTATAAAAAAAGGACCATTTGTCGATGATCATTTAATGAAGAAAATTGACGAATTAAATGAAAAAAATGAGAAAAAAGTTATAAGAACATGGTCAAGACGTTCTACAATATTCCCTGAATTTGTAGAACACACTATCGCAGTTCACGACGGTAGAAAGCATGTTCCAATATATATTACAGAAGATATGGTAGGACACAAGCTAGGCGAGTTCGTACCAACAAGAACATTCAGAGGCCACGCTAAAAAGGCTACTGAAGCTAAAACTAAAATGAGATAGGAGAGAGTAATGGAAGTTCAAGCAATAGCTAAATATCAAAGAATTTCTCCTCTTAAAGTACATTATATAGCTAGAGAAATTAGAGGCAAACAAGTTGATGAAGCACTTAATATCTTAAGATTTACTAACAAAAAAGGTGCTAGACTTCTTTCAGACGTACTAAAAAGTGCAATTGCCAATGCTGAAAACAACAACGGACTTGATAGAAGCAATCTTTATGTCAAAAAAGCTTACGCTAACGATGCACCAACTATGAAAAGATGGCATCCAAAGGCTAAAGGAGCTGCATATCCAATACTAAAAAGATCAAGTCATATCGGCGTAGTACTAGCAGATATAGAAGATACGGAGGAATAAGATGGGCCAAAAAGTAAACCCAAAAGGATTTAGAGTAGGTGTTATCAAGGACTGGGATTCAAAATGGTTCGCAGACAAGAAAGATTTCTCAGATCTATTAGTTGAAGATTATAACATCAGAAAAATAGTTAAAAAAGAAGTATATGATGCAGGCATTTCTGATATAGAAATAGAAAGAGCAGTAAACAACCTAAAGATTACAGTATTTGCTGGAAAACCAGGAATGGTAATCGGAAAAGGTGGTTCTGGAGTTGAAGAACTTAAGAGAAAACTTGAAAAAGTTGCTCCAGGTAAGAGAATCATCATCAACGTTGAAGAGATTAAATACCAAGATCTTTCTGCTCAACTTGTAGCTGAAAATATTGCAAGCCAACTTGAAAACAGAGTGGCATTTAGACGTGCTATGAAACAATCAATCCAAAGAACAATGAGAGCTGGCGCTAAAGGTATCAAGACAATGGTATCTGGTAGACTTGGTGGAGCTGATATGGCTAGAAGCGAAGGATATTCAGAAGGAACAATCCCACTTCAAACACTAAGAGCAAACATTGACTATGGATTTGCTGAAGCTGATACAGAGTACGGAAAGATTGGTTGTAAAGTATGGATCTACAAGGGCGAAGTTCTTCCAGGAGAAAAAGCTCAAAGAGAACCAAAGATGAAACAACCAAGAAACAACAGAAGAAGAAGAAATAATAGACGTCCAAATAATAAATAAGGATATCGCTATTTAAAGAATTAGGAGAGAATTATTATGTTAATGCCTAAAAGAGTTAAATATCGTAGACAACATAGAGGCAGAATGAAAGGTTACGCTCACAAGGGTAATGAACTTACTTATGGTGAGTACGGTCTTCAAGCAGTAGAATCTACTTGGATGACAGCTAACCAAATCGAGGCTGCTCGTCGTGCGATGACAAGATA
>CABQOK010000175.1 GCA_902465755.1 uncultured Anaerococcus sp. | reverse complement strand
TCACTTTTTTTATTTTTCTACTAAAAACATTGTCTATTCTCGCCTTTAAAACAGGGAGAGAAAAAGGTTTTGTAATATAATCATCTGCTCCTTGAGAAAGACCTTTGATAACATACTCATCTTTGTCTTTTACAGTAAGCATTATTACAGGAAGGTCAGAAAATTCTCTCAGCCACTTTAAAAAATCAAATCCTGAGCCATCAGGGAGATTTACGTCGAGAAGAATTAAATCAAAGTTATTGAAATTTGTATTTTCAGTTTGAGAAATACTCTTATAAATAACCGTCTCAATATTCTGTTTGTTTAAGTAAGTTTTAACAGCAAAGGCAATCGTGCTATCATCTTCGATCATTAGTATTTTCAAGCTTGTACTCCTATATGTCAGATACATCAGATTTTAAAAATCAAAAGTCCACCTAACATCTTAGTGTTTAGATTCTCATCTAGTCTTGTTTCTCCAATATATAAGCCGCCCTTTCTATGGCTTTTATAGATTTATCTATCAATTATTATTCATAATTTGTCATATCAAATTCTAGTATTGATTTTATCAGTTTATTTCACTTGATACAATTTTTCTTCTATATTATATCACATTTAAAATCTATTCTTTGTAAGCTACCTTATCTAACTAGATAATTCATAAAATAAATAGAATTAAATTTATTGGATTTTCATGAGAAATTTAAATATAAAAATCGGCACAAAGTTTAATTTCTTCATGCCGATTAGCTTTTATTCGATTAAAGGAATCTGGTCCACATTTAAGAGCGGTTCTTCCTAAGTTTATAATCTCTCAAGCTCTATTTTGACTGTATTGTCATTTAGTTCGATTTCTTCGCTTGTGAGTTCTTTTCTTTCGAACTCATCTGCTAGGGTTTCTTTTGTAATTTCTTCTTTGAATTTCTCTAGAGAATTGTTTAGTTCGTCGTCAGCTTGGTAGTAGATGTTGATTCTGTCTGTTACTTCAAATCCACTATCTTTTCTCATGTTTTGAACCTTTGAGGTGAATTCTCTCGCATATCCCTCATCACGAAGATCTTCAGTGATTTCTGTATCGAGTATTACGAAGACATTGCCGTCCATTTCTACATCGAATCCTTCTTTGGCAGAGATTCTTATGTCTAGATAGTCTTTTGTGACTTGGTAGGTCTCATCTCCTAATGTGATTTCTTGAGGCTTATCTTCAACGGCTTCTATGAATTTCTTGGAATCGGTAGAAGCTAGGAATTTGGCGAAGTCGTTGACCTTGGATTGGAAGATTCTTCCTACTACTCTAAAGTCTGGTTTTAGGAAGTAGTCCATGAAGTCTGATAGGTCGTCTTCGAAGTCGACATCCTTTATATTTAGCTCTTCTTTGATTAGGCCTGTAAGGTCTGCGATTTTTTCCTTGTAGGCTCCGTCTACTATGATTTTATCTAGAGGTTGACGAACTTTGATTGATTCTTTCTCTCTTGAAGCCCTACCTAGATTTACTATCTTTCTTACAAGGTCCATGCTTTCTTCAAGGTCTGTATCGATCATTTTCTCGTCTGCCTTAGGGAGAAGTGTTGTATGAACTGTCTTTTCTCCTGTAAGTGATCTATAGACTTCTTCAGCTATAAATGGTGTGATTGGAGCGATTAGCTTGGATATTGTAAGGATTGCATCAAATGTAGTCTTGTATACTGCTTTCTTATTATCTGTAAGCTCTGAATTCCAGAATCTCTTTCTATTTCTTCTGATAAACCAGTTTGAGAGATCTTCTACTACAAAGTCTGAAATCATGTGAACTACCTTGTTGTAGTCAAAGGCGTCCATTGCTTCTGTGTAGTTTTTGATTAAGCTGTTTAGTTTGGAGTATAGCCATTTATCTATTTTTTCAAGTTTTAGGTCGCTAAATCCTGCTATTTCTTCTGAACTTAGTTTGTCTGTTTCAGCGTATAGGCCGAAAAAGTTGTAGACATTTTCGAATGTTCTAAAGAAGTTATTCTTAACTTCGATTAGGCCCTTTTCGTCAAACTTTGTTTGCATCCATGGTGGAGATACATAGAGAGAGTAGAATCTTACGGCATCTGCCCCGTATTTATCAAAGAGGGCAAATGGATCTAGGGTGTTTCCTTTGGATTTACTCATCTTTTGACCGTTCTTATCTACTACAAGGTCGTTTACTAGGACGTTTTTGTAAGGTGCCTTGCCTGTTATGATGGTAGATATTGCCATTAGTGAGTAGAACCAGCCTCTTGTTTGGTCGATTCCTTCGCAGATAAAGTCTGCTGGGAAGTATTCTTCGAAGTCTTCCTTGTGTTCGAATGGATAGTGAAGTTGGGCAAATGGCATTGCTCCTGAGTCAAACCAAACGTCGATTACGTCAGGAACCCTATGCATGGTGCCTCCGCACTTATCACATTTGATAGATACGTTATCTACATATGGTCTATGAAGTTCTATGTCTTCTGATATATCCTCGATTGCACGTTCTTTTAGCTCAGCTCTTGATCCAACTGTATCTGTGTGGCCACATTCGTCACATTTCCAGATATTTAGTGGAGTTCCCCAGTATCTTGACCTAGATATAGCCCAATCTTTTACGTTCTCGAGCCAGTTTCCAAATCTCTTGTCCCCTATAGTTTGTGGATACCAATTTACGCTTTTGTTATTTTCTACCATGGCATCTGAGAACTTGCTCATTTCTATATACCAGGATGGTTTTGCATAATATACTAGTGGTGTGTGACATCTCCAGCAGTGTGGGTAGTTATGCTCTATAGTCTGTTTGTTAAATACCTTGCCTTCTTCTTGGAGGTGTCTCCAGATTTTTTCGTTGGTATCGAAGATAAATTCGCCCTTCCAAGGAGTTTCTGTAAAGCATCCTTCAAGGTCAACTGGTTGGACAAAGGCAAGTCCGTATTTTCTTCCTATTTGGTAGTCGTCCTCACCAAAGGCTGGAGCGGAGTGAACTATACCTGTACCATCTTCTGCAGAAACGTAGTCAGCAAGGGTTATGATAAAGGCCTTGTCATCTCCTACATTTACATATGGCATAAGTTGTTCATATTCCCAATATTCCATATCCTTGCCTGGGAATTCTTCTACGACTTCGTATTCTCTTTCTCCCATAAGATTTTCAGCTAAGGATTTGGCACAATAATAGTAAGAATCTTCCTCTGCTACGTAAAGCTTAGCGTAAGTAAGC
>CABQOK010000174.1 GCA_902465755.1 uncultured Anaerococcus sp. | reverse complement strand
CATCTTTATCTAGGATTTCTACAAGGTTTTTTGAGGAACTGAGCCAATTTTTATTATTCCTTCTGTCCCAAATATTTCTGTCTCTACATTATATCCATGCGGAGCTGTTCTTCCCGCAAACAAGAAACCCATTGCATCATTTTCAAATTTCATAAGTGCTGATACATTGTCTCCGTCATTCCATTCGGCAAATTCTAGATATGCATAGCATCCACCTATAGCCCATACTTTTTTAGGTTCACTTCCTATGAACCATCTCATTAGGTCTATATCATGAACACACATATCCAAGAATTCTCCCCCTGAATGTGGGCCGAACGCTATTGCTCCTTCGATGTTTTTAGTAGGGTCTTGAGAATATGATCTGACCATATATACCTTACCAATTTTACCAGAATCTATTGCTTCTTTGGCATATTTGTATGAGCTATCAAATCTTATCATAATCCTAGCATGAATATTTGATTAGGGTATTCTTCCACTGCTTTTTCTGCGATTTTACATTGTTCAACAGTTGTTCCAAGTGGTTTTTCTGAGAATACGTGTTTTCCAGCCTTTAATGCTTTTACAATTTGTTCTGTGTGAAGATGAGAAGGACTTGTTATAGTGATGGCATCGATTTCTTTATCTGTAATCATATCATCGAAGTTAGTGTATATTTTTTTGTGTTTAGTCTTTTGGCTTCGTTAGCTAACTTTTCTTCATCTAAATCGCAAAGTGCATATAGGCAAGCATCATTCATTTGGCTAATGTTTTCAGCATGGAATAGTCGCATTCTTCCAAAGCCGATATGTCAAATTTTAATCATACTTTTCTCCTATAGTTGGTCTAGCATTATTTTTTCGACGTTCATTGTTAAATAATCTGTTTCTGATATTAACTCTACGTCTGTATCAGTTGAATCTACCCTTCTTAAGTATTCTTTGATATGATTTTCCAATATATGCGCATTTGGTGCAACGAGTATGTGGGTGTATTTCTCTTTATTTAGATTATCCACAAAGTTATTTAAACTTGTTAGCTCAACACAGGCACATGATTTTGAAATATCTATAAAGTGTTGAAATTTTTCTTTAAAAAGCTCGGCAGATATTCCTGTTTCAGCTATTATTAGAATTTTCTTCTTCCTGCTCATTAGTCAATCATCCTAACTTTGGCAGGTTTTCCAGAATCTAGGGATTCTTTGGCAGCTATAGCGATTCTTTGAGCCATGATTGCATCTTCTATGGTTACTGATGTTTCTCTATTGTTAAATACTGCATCTGCAAAGTCATTAATCTCAGCATTATATGCTCCAGTATATCTTTGTAGGAAGAAGAATTCTGGGTTTGGTGCATGGTAACCTTCTTTGTCAGCATAAACTACATTAGCTTCTAGATCATTTTCTACCATTGCTGTTCCCTTGGATCCAAAGGCTTCTACTCTTTGATCATATCCGTAAGCAGCTCTTCTTGAGTTTAAGATTACTCCGATAGAGTCGTCTTCAAATCTTAAGTTAATAATGGCTGTGTCTACATCTACACCTTCGATTTCTTTATTGCACTTAACTGTAGCTTGTGTATAAACTTCTACTACTTCCTTGCCTGTTAAGAATCTTGCCATGTCGAAATCATGTATTGTCATATCCATGAATAGTCCACCTGAAGATTTAACATAAGATAGTGGTGGTGCTTCTGGGTCTCTTGAGTCTACTCTTACTAGTTCAAGGTCACCAACTTTTCCATCATCTATTAATTTCTTTGCATAAGCGAAGTTTCTATCATATCTTCTGTTTACACCTATTTGGAACTTAACTCCTGCTTCTTTTACAGCCTTGTAAGCCTTCATTGATTCTTCATCAGAAAGTGAAACTGGTTTTTCGCAGAATATATGCTTACCTTTCTCTGCAGATTTTACAATATAGTCCACGTGAGTATCGGTTGGTGTACAGATTAATACTGCTTCTATCTCTTCATCGTTAAAGATAACGTCAGGATCTGTTTCTAATTTGATTCCAATTTTTTCTTCGAAATCTTTTAGCTTCTCTGCAAATGGATCTACTATTCTTTTGATGTTAATATTAGGATTGTTTACTAGATTCATTGCGTGAATTTGTCCGATTCTACCTGCTCCAAAAATACCTACGTTTAATTTTTTCATAATTTTCTCCTTATTTTTTTTATTATACACTTGCTATTCCCAATGGTGAGAAGAACAAGTAAGTTGCTATTACTACTATTGTGATTAATATTGAGAATACTTTAACTTTAGCCCATGGCTCTACGCCGACTTCTTGTGCTATTGAGTATTGATTTATATCAAATACTTTTCCTTTGTTTGTTAAGTTGCTTACTACTATCATGATTAATAAATCTATGAAGAACAAACCACTTAGTACATATAGGAAATGGATATCTTTTAGGATAACTTTTGATAAAGCATAGACTACAACGTGGAAAATCATTGTGGTTTTGGCTGCTGTAGCTGTTGCTTTCTTATAATAGAAGGCACAAAGTATCATAATCAAAAGTGGCATGTTGTATAGTCCATTAAATTCTTGAACAAAGGCATATAGTCCTGATCCTGCTTTTGATATAAAAGGTGCTACTACTATTGATATTACACCTAGAGTGATATTTGTGATTCTTCCAACTTTTGCCATTTGTTTATCTGTCGCATCCTTATTTATTATTGGTTTGTAAAAGTCTAAGGCAAATAAGGTCGATGTAGATGACAAACTACCTGCAAAGGATGATAGGATTGCCCCAAATATTACTGCCCCAAATATCCCCATAGCCCATTGTGGTAGTACTTCTACTACTAATTGTGGGTAGGCTCCATCTTGAGCTGTTAGAAATTGATCACCAAATAAGTTTCTTGCTACCACGCCAGGGAATACTAAAAATAGTGCTCCGAATATCTTAAATACCCCAACTATAAGTGCTCCCTTTTGAGCTTCTTTGAGGTTTTTAGCTGCGAATGCTTTCTGAACTATCATCTGGTTGGTACACCAGAAGAAAAGGTTATTAAACAACATTCCTGTGAATAAGGTTGGCCAAGGTACAATCTTAGAATCTACAGCTCCTATAGAATTTAATAATTCAGGGGTGTTTTGTGTTACATGTTCAATACCAGCTACAAATGATCCATCTCCCAATAATTTAAGTCCTAGGAAAGGAACTGCAAGTCCACCTATAATTAGACCAAACTGATAAATTGTATCAGAATATGC
>CABQOK010000173.1 GCA_902465755.1 uncultured Anaerococcus sp. | reverse complement strand
AGATTTTATAACATATATAGCGATTTTAGTTGCAACTTTGATATCGAGTTTTTGTGTAAACAAGTTCATCAAATCGGATGGGATTTTGCTAATGATTGTAAATATGCTTTTTTCTATTGGTGTTTCGGTTATCTATAGGTTAGATCCTTCACTAGGAAAGAGGCAGTTACAATATTATCTCGTTGGTCTCGTTATGTTTTTTGTAACATATTTTATATTAAAGTCATATAGCTCCTGGCATAAATTATCTAAGTTTTATGTTGGAATTTCAGTAGTTTTATTTATACTTACACTGGTATTCGGATCATATCTTGGAGGAGCTAAGAACTGGATTTATTTGGGACCTGTAAGCATTCAGCCATCAGAGTTTATCAAGGTGCCGTTGGCTTTTTTTATAGCAAGTTTCTACACACATTATAATGAGATTTGCAAAAGGCCTTTTGGAAAATACTATATGAATCTAGTTATTTTTGTATTTATAGGATTCTTATTCCTACAAAAAGACTTGGGTACAGCTTTAATTTTCTTTGGGACTATGATTTTAAGCCAATTTGTATACGATAGAGACAGAAAACTTATATTGATTAACCTCTTGGCAATGGTTGTAGGATCTATAATAGCATACTTCCTATTTTCTCACGTTAGAATAAGGGTAGCTACTTGGAAGGATCCTTGGTCTGATATAGACGCAACAGGTTATCAGATAACCCAGGCCTTATTTGCAATGGCAAGTGGGGGACTTTTTGGAAGTGGAATAGGACTTGGTAGGCCTGATTTCATACCAGTGGCGGAATCTGACTTTATCTTCTCAGCTATTTGTGAGGAGATGGGAATATTTATGGGGATTGCCGTAGTATTATTATTTATGATTCTGGTATATAGGGCTATTAAGATTTCTCTTATACAAAAGGATAAATTTTATTCTATATTGGCGTTTTGTATAGGAATCTTATTTGCTTTACAGACCTTCATAATCTTAGGTGGTGTCTTAAAGTTAATTCCCCTTACGGGAGTAACACTTCCTTTTATCAGCCAAGGAGGATCTTCCATGATTGCGGGATTCATTCTTCTAGGTTGTTTGCAATATTCTGGGGAAGAAATTAAGTATGGTGATGAATTAGATGAAGAAAAAAATTAATAAAAAAAGAAAAGACTCTCAATCATTGATAGATAAAATAAGACAAATTGAAGAGGAAAAGAGATTAGAAGAAGTTGATAAGTTAAATATCTTATCTAAGACTACTCTAAACAAAAGGCTAGTATTTGTTATGGTATTTTTTGTGACGCTCGCCTTATATCTAGTATATTTTCAACTTTTTAAAAGAGCGGATATAGAAAATGATTCCCATAATAGAAGGCTTTGGGTCAATGAAGATAATATCAAAAGAGGCAGTATCTACGATAGAAATGGTAATATACTTGCTTATAGTGAAAAAGATAGTGATGGAAGTCAATACAGAGTTTATAACTATGGAAAATCAGCTTCATCAGTTACAGGATATTCTTCCAAAACGTATGGTAAAACAGGCATAGAGAAGTCTTATAACAAAGAACTTCTTGCCCTTAGTGGAGAAAATTTATCAAACTTTAGGAAAATGGTCGTCAAAAACGATACGGGCTATGATGTTCACTTATCCTTAGATCAGAATATTCAAGAGATAGTCTATGAATATATGGAAGATATCAAAGGGTCTTGTGTTGTAATGAACCCAAAGACTGGTGAAGTGCTTGCCCTAGTATCTAATCCTAGCTATGATCCAAATAGTTTAGATGAAGATTGGGATGAGCTTATTCAAAATACAGATGGTCCTTTGGTAAATAGGGCAACATCTGGTTCCTATAGGCCTGGATCAACCTTTAAGATAGTTACAGCAACTGGTGTACTAAATTATGGTCTTGATACATCTTACAATGACACTGGAGTTGAAACTATTCAAGGCTATGATATCAAAAACTTTGCGGACCAAACATATGGAATGGTCAACCTAAGATCTGCCTTTGTTAATTCTATAAATACTTATTTTGCTTCTAAGACTAATGATTTAGGACGAGACAAATACGAAGAACTTGCTGAGAAGTTTATGATCAACAGAGATTATGACTTCGATATGGATAAAAATAAGGCAATAATTCCTTTTGATGACTTAAACCAAGTTGACTTAGCAATGTCAGGATTTGGATACGGAAAAACACAGATAACTCCACTTCATATGGCTATGATTACTTCAGCAATAGCAAACGAAGGAAAGATGATGCAACCAAGACTTGTGACAAAGGTTGTTGATAAGGATGGAAAAATTATCGAAGAGAAGGAAGATAAAGTATTAAGCGAGGTAACAAGTGTAGAAAATGCAAATTATATCAGGGACATGATGGTTTCTGTTGTAAACGAAGGTACGGGTACAAGCGCATACTTGGATTCTGTGCAAATAGCAGGTAAGACAGGAACTGCAGATAAGGAAAATAATATGTTGGACGCCTGGTTTGTAGGATTTGCTCCTGCCTATGACCCAGATATTGTTATTGCTCTAGTAGTAGAAGATAGTGACGATACTGGAGGTGTAGTTGCTGCGCCTATTGCACGAGATATTTTAAGTTCAATTTATCAAACAATAGAATAATCACATTAACTTATTCTTGATATTATTCCAGTAATGGTTCTTATTGAGAATAAGTTTTTTTATTTTAGTATCTGAAACTTTAATTCTAATCTTATAATCTTTTGTGGAGTATTCTTTGCCGTCGAAGATAAATAAAGTGTGATAGTTATCTCTTTTTGAGACAGAAATATCAATTGTAGCATCATTTGGTAGGACGACAGGACACCTTAAGGCTTTATTCATATTAGAATAAACTGGGGCTATGGGTGTTAACTGAAATCCATTTAGGGATTGATGCAATATTGCTCCACCAGATGATAAATTATAGGCGGTGGATCCATGCGGAGTTGATATAATCAGTCCATCACCGGAGAATGATTCTATGTAATTCCCATCTATAAAAACTTTAAGCCTAACTATTTGGTTCCTGTCGCTTTTTATAACCACTTCATTTATAGAATTCATTATTTTTCCATTAACTTCTGCCTCAAGGATAGAAAGATTTTCTGTATGGTAATTTCCTTGATCAAAGGATTTTATAAAATTATCTAGCATATTAACTTCTATTTCTTGATAAAAACCAAGATGGCCTGTATTGATTCCTATAAAGGGAACCGAAG
>CABQOK010000172.1 GCA_902465755.1 uncultured Anaerococcus sp. | reverse complement strand
ATTGAATTAAAGGAGAATAAATATGACAGAAGATAATAATAAATTATTAGCAGAAGTCAATGGTAAAAAAATATATACAAGCGATGTATATCAATTGATGAATAGCATTGAAGATAGAGAAAGATTTAATAGTGAAGAAGGGATTAAAATCCTGGCTGATGAGATGGTAAATCAAGAAATCTTGCTTAAAGACGCTTATGATGAGGGACTCGACAAAGATGAAGAGTTTGTAAAAGAATTAGATTTAGTTAAGACTAATATGCTCAAGAACTATGCTATGCATAAAATATTTGAAGATGTAAGTATAAATGATGACGAGATAAAAAATTATTATGAAGAGAATAAGGAAACTATAAACCCACCAGTTCTATATGAAGCGTCTCATATTTTAGTAAAAGAAATAGAAACAGCAGAAAAAGTAAAAAAACAAATAGAAGAAGGATTGGCATTCGAAGAGGCAGCTAAAAAATACTCTATAGATCCTTCAAAGGAAAATGGAGGATCATTAGGCAAATTTCCAAAAGGAGTAATGGTTAAAGAATTCCAAGAAGGTCTTGATTCTATCGAAATAGGAGAAATTTCATCTCCAGTAAAGTCTCAATTTGGGTATCACATTATAAAGCTTACAAATAAAGAAAATGTTGAAACTCCAAAATTCGAAGATATAAAAAGTCAAGTCGGTCAAAGACTTATGATGGCCAAAAGACAAGAAGCTTACTTGGATAAGTTGGGAAAAATTAAAAAGGATGTAGAAGTTAAGAAGTACTACTAGGAATAATTATGGATTATAAAACTATTTATAATAATCTTGATAATTATATAGAATCTATAGATAGGATAGATGGGGAAAGCATTTCAATTAAATCTATTGAAGATTTTATCCTATCTAAAGCCCAAGAAAAAAACCTAGATATTATAAATTTTGGAAACTCCCACTATATTAAAAATAAAAGCTTAGCTAAAATGATCCTTCACCTTAATTTGGATGATGCTAAGGATAATATTCAAGTCGAAGTTGAAAATCTTGAAAATACAAAGATTATTAAATCAAAATTAAACCTAAATTGTTTGATGAGTGCGTTTATTATAAATTATATGATCGAATATGCTGATAGTAAATTCGATATATTGCTCACAAAAAATAATATCCATTTAAAAAATGATGAGTTTGCTAAGCTTAGGGAAATAATTAGGACAGATAAAGTAGTTAACCTAAATTTATTACAAAGCGATTGTATAGCGGATGAATTCTCAGCATTAAAGTTATTTTTAAATCAAGTAAGAGTTGAAAGGTTTATTCCTGATTATGATTATCAAACATACAGGTTGGAACTATCTGGTCTAAGCGGTGGACATGCTGGTGAAGAGGTTGATAAGGTAAAGCTTAACTCTATTAAATTAATGATAGGGATAATTAGAAAAATTAGAGCAAAAGTAGATATCGATGTTGTATCATTAACAGGTGGCTTTAGATATGACTATATACCAAAACAAGCCCAAGTTGATTTCATCGTGAACGAGGACTTTGAGGCAGACTTAATAAATATATTTGAGATTGTAAAAAACGAAATTATAGAAAAAAATCTTAAGTATGAACCTGAGATGAAACTTTCAATAAGAAAAATCGAAAATAGAAAGCACCTTCCTATAAATGCTGAATCCTTTAATCATTTAGCCTCTTTCACAGAACTAATTCCTACAGGTAGCTACTTTGTAAATTCAATTGACGAGCAAACTGTAAGCTCATGTTCTTTGGCAACAGCAAGAAGTCTCAAAAACTATATAAATATGATTTTGGTACTGAGATCCTTATCTGAAGAAAGCATGATAAATATGGAAGAGAAAATTAAACTAGCATCTAAAATATCATCATCGATTCTTACCGAAAGATTCAATATCGAAAAATGGAAAAATCCAGATGACGAATTGACTGAAGTTTTTAAAAAGTCATATATGAAGCTGGTAGGTGAACAATTAACGCCTATTAAGACGCAATTCTCTCTTGACAGTAGCATTATATTTAACGACTTAAATGTGAAAATCATATCAATTGGGGTAAAATATAAACAAGCTGATAGTATTTATTATTCAAGTTTAGATGATCTTTCTAAGCTCATTTCTTTACTTGAAACAGTACTTAGCGAAATTAATTAATAGGAGGGACTATGACAGACATTCTTAATCTACATGGTCACGAAGTAGAATTTGGAAAGAATAAAGGCAAGGCTATAATAGAGATTGGTTTTGATGATAACACGGATCAATGTTATCTCATTGATATCTTCACTGTTGATGAAACAGATTATGTTGCTTTATTATCAAGCGATAGCTCGCAAATTTATTTATTCTACTATAACGATTCCTTCGATAATGATGAAATAAATTTAGAAATAATTGAAGATGAAGAGGAAATGGATGAAGTCTTCCATCTATTCTCCCACTATTGGGATGAAGAAGCTTTAGATAATTTAGTAGATGATTATGAAAGCGATATGGATGATGATGAAGTGATAGATGAATAATAATCCATATTATTCAGTTAGTGAGTATTATAAGGATACTTACGAAGAGAAAGTTTATAAACTACCTATCAAATTATCCTTAACTTGTCCTAATAGGGACGGGGCGTGTGGACTTGGTGGCTGTATATTTTGTTCAGAATCAGGTGGTTCTTTTGAGAATTTGCCAAGCTTTCTAACAGTGAGTCAGCAACTAGAGAAAAACAAGGATTATATAGGTAGTAGGTATAAAGCAAAAAAGTTCATAGCATATTTCCAAAACTTCTCTAATACCTACATGGGTATGGAGGATTTCAAAGAAGTGATTAGAGCTTGTAATAAGGACTATATTGTAGCTATATCAATATCTACTAGAAGCGATTGTGTAAGTAGGGACAAGCTAGCATTTCTGGATGAGTTTAGACGAGAAACTGGGATTGATATAACATTTGAATTGGGGCTTCAAACAGCTAATTATAGAAGTCTAGATATCTTAAATAGGGGAGAGTCCCTAGCAGATTTTATTTTTGCAGTGAATTTACTAAATGAATATAATATTAGAGTTTGCACTCATGTGATTTTATCTCTACCTTGGGATGATATAAGAGATGTTGTCGAAACAGCAAGAATTACAAATGCACTTGGTGTAAAAGAGATTAAAATTCATTCTTTGTTTATTGTTAGGAATACTAAGCTTGCTAAGATGTACGAAGAAAATAAAATAAAGACGATT
>CABQOK010000171.1 GCA_902465755.1 uncultured Anaerococcus sp. | reverse complement strand
ACGATTTTGATCCAATACACAGTAGCAAGCTCTATGAGTGGAGGTAATCCATTTGAGAAAATCAAAAATATCTTCCCAGCTTATATGACAGCAGTAGGAACACAATCATCAGCAGCAACAATTCCTGTAACATTAAGACAAACCTACAAAATGGGTGTTAACAAGGGTATAGCAGACTTTGTTATTCCACTTTGTGCGACAATCCACTTATCAGGTTCAACTATAACGCTGACATCTTGTGCTATGTCTATACTCATGCTACAAGGTGCCGATGTATCTTTAGCTCACATATTCCCATTCATATTGATGCTTGGTGTGACAATGGTTGCAGCACCTGGTGTACCTGGAGGAGCAGTAATGGCAGCTTTAGGTATATTACAATCAATGCTTGGATTTACTGAACCTATGACCGCACTAATCATTGCTTTGTATGTTGCACAAGACTCTTTTGGTACAGCTTGCAATATCTCAGGTGATGGTGCTATAGCATGTATAGTAAACAAAATTAGTGGATTCAAATTAGACCCACAAGCTAATGAAGCTTATATAGAAGAATTAGTTAAATAAAAAGAACAAGTTAAAATAGGACTCTTTTGAGTTCTATTTTTCCGCTTATATATATTTCTTTAACGTATTACATAAGGAGAGACAATGACTATTACAAGAAAAAAGAAAACAATGGATGGAAATACTGCCGCAGCACACGTATCTTATGCATTTTCTGATGTTGCAGCAATTTATCCAATAACACCATCTTCACCAATGCCTGAATTTATTGACAAATGGGCTGCTCAAGGTAGAAAAAACCTTTTTGGCAATGAAGTTTCTGTAACAGAGATGCAACATGAAGCAGGAGCGGCTGGTGCAGTTCACGGATCTTTAGCAGCAGGTGCTTTAACCTCTACATATACAGCAAGCCAAGGATTCCTCCTAATGATTCCAGATATGTTTAAAATGGCAGGTGAGAGACTTCCAGCAGTATTTCACGTGGCAGCTCGTTCTATTTCTACTTGTACAATTAACATGTACGGCGACCACCAAGATGTTATGGCAGGTAGACAAACTGGTTTTGCAATGTTAGCATCAGGATCTGTTCAAGAGATTATGGACTTATCACCAGTTGCCCACCTAGCTGCAATTAAGGCAAGGATTCCTTTCGTAAACTTCTTTGATGGATTTAGAACAAGTCACGAGATTCAAAAAATCGAAGTTTGGGACTATGATCAATTTGAAGACATGGTTGATTATGATGCTATTGATGCTTTCAAAAATGATTCTCTATCTCCACATAGACCTACAATGCGTGGTGTATTTGAAAAGGGTGGATATTTCCAAAGAACAGAAGCACAAAATGAAGCTTATGATAGACTACCATCTATAGTAGAAGAATACATGGATAAGATTAACGAAAAAATCGGCACAGATTATTCATTGTTTAACTACGTAGGTGATCCGGAAGCAACCGATATTATTGTGGCAATGGGATCTGGTACTGATACAATCAACCAAACAGTCGACAGATTAAACCAAGAGGGTAGAAAAGTAGGACTAGTTAAAGTTCATCTTTATAGACCATTTTCTGCTGAACACCTATTAAAAACAATTCCAGAAACTGTTGAAAGAATAGCTGTTTTAGATAGAACAAAAGAAAAAGGATCAGTTGGCGAGCCTTTATACCTAGATGTCGTAGAAGTATTTGCTAATTCTGATAGAAATCCAAAGATTATTGGTGGTCGTTTCGGTCTTGGTCAAAAGGATACAAACCCAGCTCATATCAAGGCTGTATTTGACAATCTATCAAGCGATGATCCAAAGAATCACTTTACAGTTGGTATTGATGATGATGTGATGCATACTTCCCTTGACTTTGATAAGAGCTTCGTAATAGATGATGGTAAGACAAATAGATGTATCTTCTGGGGTAATGGTGGTGATGGTACTGTAGGTGCTAATAAAAACGCTATTAAGATAATAGGTGATAACACAGACATGTTTGCCCAAGGATATTTCGACTATGATGCTAAAAAGAGTAATGGTCTAACCCTATCTCACTTACGTTTCTCACCAAATCCAATCCATGCAGCTTACCTAATAGATGAAGCGGACTTTGTATCATGTTCACCTCAAGCTTATGTAAAACAATATGAATTAACTAAAAATCTAAAAGACGGAGGAATTTTCCTCCTAAATACAATATGGAATATGGAAGAATTAGAAGAGCATATGCCAGAAGCTATGAAAAAAGATATTGCAGAAAGAAATATCCAATTCTATACTGTAAATGCTTCCAAAATTGCCCTAGAAGTTGGCTTAGGCCATAGGACAAACATGGTAATCCAAACAGCCTTCTTTATCCTATCAAAAGTTCTCCCAATTGATGATGCTATAGATTATCTAAAGGAATCTATCCAAGCTTCATACGGAATGAAGGGCCAAGATATTGTCGATATGAATAACAAGGCAGTTGATAGGACTAGAGAAGAATTATCTAAGGTAGAAGTTCCAGAAAGTTGGAAGAATCTTAAGGTTGAGGCAGCAGAAGATAATTCTGATGAGCCAGACTTCATTAGAAATATGGTTAAACCAATTATAAATCTTCACGAAGACGATCTTCCTGTATCAGCCTACCTTCCATATGATGATGGACAATATATGGCAGGTACAAGCCAATATGAAAAGAGAGGTATAGCTTTATTCGTACCAGAGTGGAAGATAGATAATTGTATCCAATGTAACCAATGTTCATTTGTTTGTCCTCACGCAACCATTAGACCATTCTTGTTAGATGAAGAAGCTAAGGCAAATGCTCCAGAAGGCTTTGAAACAAAGAAAGCTATAGGTAAAGGACTAGAAGGTTATGAATTTAGAATTCAAGTATCTCCATATGATTGTATGGGATGTGGTAACTGTGTAGATGTATGTCCTGCTCCAACAAAGGCACTTGAGATGAAGCCAATTGATGAACAAATAGAAAATCAAGCAGATAATTGGGAATATGCTCACAATAAGGTTGGCTACAAGGATGATGAAATCGAAGCTAACAATGTTAAGAATTCACAATTCTCAAGACCACTATTAGAATTTTCTGGAGCATGTGCAGGTTGTGGTGAAACACCTTACGCTAAGCTAATTACCCAACTATATGGTGACCATCAACTTATATCAAACGCTACAGGATGTTCATCAATTTGGGGATCATCAGTTCCATCAATGCCATATTGTACAAACAACAAGGGA
>CABQOK010000170.1 GCA_902465755.1 uncultured Anaerococcus sp. | reverse complement strand
TTATCAGATGAAGACAAGCGTAAAAAATATGATATGTTTGGTCAAAATGCTAATTTCCAGGGGGGTCAAAACTTCGATCCTAGAGATTTTGGCTTTGATCTTAATAATTTTGGAGGAAATTCTTACACATATTCGTCAACTGGAGATAGCGGATTTTCAGATTTCTTCGATACACTTTTTGGAGGATTCCAGCAAGGTACTAGATCTACCAACAAGGGCTTTGGAAGCGGAAGCAGGTTCTCAAATATAGGTCAGGGTTTTGGCAGAAAGAAAAAACAAAGCCTTGATTACGATATGAGAATCAGCATTGATGAAGCTATCAAAGGAACATCAAGAACTATAAAGGTCAAAAATCAAGGAAGACTTACAGATATAAATGTAACAATTCCAAAGGGTATCAAGAATAAGAACAAGATTAGAATAGATGGTTCAAAATATGGACTAAATGCTAATATCATTGTTAAGGTGCTTATCCAAGATGAGGAGGGCTTAAGCCTCGATGGGATAGACTTCATTAAGGAAGTTAAACTAAAACCATGGGAAGCCTATTTTGGCACTAAGAAAAAAATAGATACTAAATCAGGATCTTTTATGGTAAATATTCCTGAAAAAGTAAATACCGGAAGAAAAATCAGATTAAAGAAGAGAGGCTACGAGGACAGGAAGGGTAATATAGGAGATTTAATTTTAAATATAGTAATAGAAAACCCAGAGCAACTCAGTAGTAAACAAGAAGAATTATATAGAAAATTAGTGGAGGAGGATTAATATGGACATCAACAAATTCACACAAAAATCTCAAGAAGCCATTAATGACGCTCAATCAATGGCAATCAAAAACTCAAATCCAGAAGTAAATGAAATACATTTGGCTTATGCCTTGGTTAACAATTCGGATTCTATTGTTAGCCAAATAATTAAGTCAATGGATGTTGATTATGAAGGCTATAGAAATGAACTTATTAAGAAGGTTGACTCTATGCCTAGTCAGTCAGGAAACTCAAATACTTATCCAAGTCAAGTATTCCAAAGAATCCTTCTAAAGGCAGAAGATGTAGCCAAAGAAATGGGAGATAGTTTCGTATCAACAGAACATATTTTCCTAAGTCTATTGAAGGAAAAAACGGAAGTAGAATCTATTAATAAGAGATATGGTATAAGTGCAGTTAGCTTTAAAAACTCTATCCAAAATGTCAGGAAAGGTCAAAAAGTTACTAATGATAATCCAGAAGAAACTACAAACCCTCTAGAAAAGTTTGGTAGAAACCTAACCCAAGAAGCTAGAGAAGGTAAAATAGATCCGGTTATAGGAAGGGATAGGGAGATTAGAAATGCTCTAAGGATTCTTTCTAGAAGAAAGAAAAATAACCCAGTACTAATTGGTCAACCTGGTGTAGGAAAGACTGCTATAGTAGAAGGACTTGCCCAAAGGATCGTCAACAACGACGTTCCAGAACCAATCCAAGGAAGGACTATATTTTCCCTTGATATGGGTTCTCTTGTAGCAGGAGCAAAATATAGGGGACAATTTGAGGAAAGATTAAAGGCTGTAATCGATGAAGTCCAAAAGTCAGATGGACAAATAATAATGTTCATAGACGAAATTCATAACATAGTAGGAGCTGGTAAGTCTGAGGGGGCAATGGATGCTTCAAACATTATGAAGCCAATGCTAGCTCGTGGAGAGATAAAAGTCATAGGAGCTACTACCCTTAACGAATACAGACAATACATTGAAAAGGACGGTGCCTTGGAACGCCGTTTCCAAAAAGTGATGGTAGAAGAGCCATCTGTAGAAGATACAATAAGTATCCTCAGGGGTATCAAGGACAAATATGAAATCTTTCATGGAATCAGAATCCAAGATAGCGCAGTAATTGCAGCTGCAGAATTATCTGATAGATATATATCAGATAGGTTCTTACCAGATAAGGCAATAGACTTGATGGATGAAGCTTGTGCGACAGTTAGAACAGAAATTGACACAATGCCAAGCTATCTAGATGAGCAAAAAAGAAAACTTTTACAATTACAGATAGAAATTACCGCTCTAAAAAAAGAAGACGATGAATATTCTAAGAAGAGACTTAAGGAATTAGAAGAAGACCTGGCAAACCTATCAGAAAAATATGACGAAGAATTTCTAAAATGGAAAGATGAAAAATCTGCCATAGATGACGTTAAGAATATAAAGGAAGAGATTGATAAGGTAAAGGTTGAGATTGAAAATGCTGAAAGAAATTATGATTTCGAAAAGCTATCTGAATTAAAATATGGTAAGCTTGAAGAGCTAAAAAAGAAATTAGAAGAGAAAAATTCTGATGAAAATACCGATTCTTCAATCAAAGAAGAAGTAACCGACGAAGATGTAGCTGATGTTGTGAGCAACTGGACAAATATACCAGTTACTAAACTTGTAGAAAGTGAAAGGAGCAAAATCCTTCACCTACCAGAAAAACTACATCAAAGAGTAATCGGTCAAGACGAGGCAATAAGAGCAGTCTCAGATGCTATTATAAGAGCGAGATCTGGACTTAAGAGCCAAAACAAACCTATCGGTTCCTTTATCTTTCTAGGTCCAACTGGAGTTGGTAAGACTGAGCTTGCCAAAGCATTGACTGAGGCAATGTTTGATGATGAGAGAAACATGATTAGAATTGATATGAGTGAATACATGGAAAAATATTCTGTTTCAAGGCTAATCGGTGCAGCTCCTGGATATGTTGGTTATGAAGAAGGTGGACAATTAACAGAAGCAGTTAGGCGTAAACCTTACTCAGTAATCCTTTTTGACGAAATTGAAAAAGCCCATCCTGATGTATTCAATATATTATTACAAGTATTAGACGATGGAAGACTAACAGATTCTCAAGGAAGAACTGTAGATTTTAAAAATACTATAATTATTATGACAAGTAATATCGGTTCAGAATACTTGATAGATGGCCTAAATGATGATGGTAGTATTGATGAAGAAAATAAGGACAAAGTAGATGTAATCTTAAGAAATTCCTTCAAGCCTGAATTCTTAAACAGAATTGACGATATAGTGATGTTTACTCCACTTACAAGCGAACAAGTCTACGAAATAATCGACCTTCAAATCGCTGACATCAGAAATAGGCTAGAAGATAAAGATATAAATCTAGAGATTTCAAATGCTGCTAAGGAATATATCTTGGCTAACGCTTATAATATCGAATACGGTGCAAGACCAGTTAAAAGATTCTTGCAAACTCACGTAGAAAC
>CABQOK010000169.1 GCA_902465755.1 uncultured Anaerococcus sp. | reverse complement strand
CTCGTATTCCATGGTAAGATTTACCACATAAGGACCTGGAGTTGCATTTGGTAGAACACTCATTGTTATGTATTTACTAGTCCAATCCCATGGATAGAGGGCCGCTACATAGAAGGTGTTTGACCTATCTACCGGTGTAAAAACAGATCCGTCAGATACTAGAGTATTGTTGGCAGTGCTCGTATTTTGTGGAGCAGATGCCAGGGTTTGCTCTAGGGTAACCTTGAGATTGTAGATAGTATTTTCGTTATTAGTATTGTAGAGAGTAAAGGATAAGTCGAAATTCTCCCCTGCTTCTGCTATAGAAGGGCTAAGCTCGTAATCTGATATTATAAGCTTGGGTTGATTTCTGATAGGCCCTTGGGAAGAGCCTGTATCATTTGCCCCTGGGCTAGCTTGGCCAGAAGGATTTTCAACTGTATTTGTAGTTTCTGTCGGGTTAAGATTCGCCATCATTTTCTAGTACCTCGTCAATTGTATATTTCTCGTGAATTTTCTCTAAACGTCCGTCTCTCATAAAAAGCACCTTGTCAGCAAACTCGGTCATCTCGTCGTCGTGGGTTACCATAATAAAGGTTTGCTGGTTTTCTTTGGTAATCTTTTTGATAAGATTCATAATCTCAAAGCTCGTCTTGGTATCGAGATTTCCTGTTGGCTCATCGGCAAAGATAATCTTTGGAAGGCCGACAAAGGCACGGGCTATGGAGACCCTTTGTTGCTGACCACCGGAAAGCTCGTTTGGCTTGTTGTCCATCCTATCAGAAAGACCCACTTCCTTTAAGATCTTGTAGGCCTCCTTCTTTCTCTCCTCCCTACTAAGTCCCTTGAAGGTTAGGGGGAGGGATACATTCTCCCAAGCTGATAGATAAGGAAGGAGGTTGTAGGATTGGAAGACAAAGCCTATATTTAGGTTTCTAAACTTAGTGATCTGTTCCTCGTTAAGGTCGGTTAGGGAGATATTTCCGTATTTGATAGAGCCCTTGGTCGGTCTTTCAAGACCTGCGAGCATGTTAAGTAGGGTAGACTTACCCGAACCACTCGTTCCCAAAAGAGCCACAAACTCGCCCTTTTTAATATCTAGGTCTATCCCATCCAGGGCCTTTATGATATTACCACCTAGCTTGTAATATTTCTTAAGCCCTCTAATTTCTATTAGACTCACTAGTCTTCCTTTTCTTCCTCTTTCTTGAAGTGAGGATTTTTCTCCTTGATATATTCATCATAAAGCTTCTCATCTAGAACAATGTCGATTTCTCCTATAAGATTTTCTACATTTTCTTCTGTAAATTTCCTCTTAAATCTGTAGAGTCCATCGGAATCATCAGCCTCGAAAATTCCTCCCATATCATAATGGTCATAGCCTTTTTCAGCAGCATATTTTACTTCTTCGTAGTTTATCTGATAGTTTTGTCCCATGTCCTTGTGCTCATCACTTGAACCACCATAAAGGGCAAGGGCCCTGTTTCCATAGCAGATTAGCATTGATGAGCAAAGTGGAGTCTCGTCTAAGTAAGAAACTGAAAGTCTTATCTCGTCCTTATAATTATCATACAGAGCCTTGAAATACTCGTAAGGTCTGTGATTGATTCCAGCTCTTTCGGCAGTATCTACCACTTGCTTGTAGAGAATATCCACTCCTTCTTCTCCAACTTCTCTGGTCTCGATTCCGTCCCTATAGGATTTTCTGGTATGTTTTCTAGTATTTTTGGAGAAGTTCTTGAAGATCTCTTCCCCGTCTCTTCCGTCTATGTCTAAGACCATATTGAGAAGAGGTTGGGATGAGGTAGTCTTATCGTGACGGATAGTAATTCCTTCTTTCTCGTAGAGTTTAACCAAATCATCATCCCTACGAACTAGTGGGTCGATACGAAGGAGGAAACCGTCATTTTCCTTAGCAAAATCACTTGCTTCATCGATTAATTTCTTCACCAATTCTATATCTCTTAGGTCACAGACAGGTCCTCTCGTAGCATAGAAGAAGTTCTTGCCGACCTTGCTATCCCTTATATATAAAACTGAAAGGGCTCCCTTGATTTCGCCATCTTCTTCTACATAAAAGTAGACGCTTTCCCAATTAGCCTTGATATTCGCCCAGCGCATATCCTGCATGAAGTTACCATATGGCGAATTCTTGATAAAATCATTGTATTTTTTAACTAAGTCCTTGTTGTTTTTATCTAAAATCATATTACTCTCTCTTTCACTTCAAAATAACTGTTATGCTCCTAGCCATACATTTCCTTAATTATAACAGGAGCTAGGGGTTTTTTCAATATATTCTATTGGTAGATTACCCTTCCCTCATCATAAAACCAGGTGATTTCTTGGAATTTCCCTTCATAAATCTCAAAAATCTTATCCATTGACTCAGAAAGCCCGTCGCTTTTTTTCATACTATCATAAGAATCCCGGAAGAGCCTGCCTTCCCTATTATTTTCGATAAGCTCTCCCTTAAAGTCACTTGTCTTAAAGAGAAAGCCCATATCACGCCTTCCTTCGACAATCCAGGTGATAAGACCAACAAGTTTAGGATTTTTGATATCGAGATTGGTCTCCTCCTTGGCCTCTCTAATGACAGAATCGGTAAGGCTCTCCCCTTCCTCGACCTTGCCTCCAGGAAAAGTAAGCCCCTCCCGGCCATATTTTTTGACCTTGTCAAGAACTAAGACCTTATCATTAAGTTCATCACAAATCATTACCATATTCATTAATCTAGTCTGCATAAACCCTCACTAACTTTAACTTCTCCTATTATTATATGTTATTTATAATTAAGTAAAAGTTTGTACAAAAAATTGGACCCTGAGGCCCATTGAATTAGGATTTTAGAAAATGATTTATAAAGTCTTTAGGTTGTAAGGTAAAAGGGGCTGTTGCAGAATGAATAAATCGTACCAATATCATTAGAAGAACCTCCACGGAAAGTCTCAATAAGCCGACGGGCTAATCGCCTCCATCAGCTGGCAGGCGCTAATCGGCCCACCGGCCATGGGAGGTAAAATTTCCTAAGAGAACCTTCTAACGATGGTACGATGATTATTCATAGTTTTGCAACAGCCCCTTTTTTATTTCTACTTAACATAAGATGTTTATTCTAAACTTCTTATTCTATCTACAAGACTGTTTTGACTGTGCTTTTCATAGAATCTACCTGTAAATAATATCCCAATAATTATATTTACTAAATTTACAAGTATAAGTGGCATGATCACAAATTTATAGGAAGTCCACTTAGTTTCTGCCATAAAATCTATCAA
>CABQOK010000168.1 GCA_902465755.1 uncultured Anaerococcus sp. | reverse complement strand
CGATAAGCAAATCCAAAGGATAGATACCTTTATCGACCAAGCGAGATTAATAGATTACAAGATTGAAATGAAGGGAGGCTTCGTAAGAATGGAGCCAATTGGAGTTGTAGCAAGCCTTACCCCTTGGAACTATCCTCTAGGTCAAATTATAATGAAGGTAATCCCTGCAATACTCATGGCTTGCCCTGTAGTAGAAAAGCCAGCCTCAGATACACCTCTTACGGCGTATTTCGTTGCCAAGGCCTTTGATGAGATAGGTCTTCCAAAGGGAGTCTTCAATCTCATAACAGGATCTGGCGGTGAAGTTGGAGATATATTAAATACAAATCCACATGTCGCTATGGTCTCCTACACAGGAAGCCTTGCAGGAGGGTCAGCTTCTGCCAAAAACGCTATGGATACCGCAAAGAAGGTGGTTTTAGAACTTGGTGGAAAATCTCCAGCAGTTTTCGTTAAAGGAGCTAATAAGAAAGACGGGGTCAAGCAAGTACTCGATAGGGTTTATCTAAATGTGGGTCAAACCTGTTCTTGCCTATCTAGGGCTATCATTACCGAAGATATCTATGACGAAGTCCTAGAAGAATTTATAAAGCAATATGATAATTACCCAGTTGGAAATCCAGAGGATGAGGCCACTGTTGTAGGAACACTTTCAAGTAAGAAACAATTCGACAAAGTTAAATCCTACATCGAAGAAGGTATCAAAGAAGGTGCGAATCTTCTAAGAGGAGAGGTTCCTAGTGAAAGTGAAGTAGGCTATTATGTAAAACCTGCTATATTTACTGATGTTAAGCCAGGTATGAAAATCCACGATGAGGAAATCTTTGGACCAGTTCTATCTATAATCAAGGTTAAGGACAAAGAAGAAGCAATCGAAGTTGCCAATGCAGTAGACTTCGGCCTATCTTCAGCAGTTTTCGGCAATAAGAAAGAAGCAATGGATATAGCCTATGAAATAAAGGCTGGAGACGTCTATGTCAACTCCTTTGGAGGAAGCTCAGAGCTCCCATTTGGAGGTTACAAGCAATCTGGAGTTGGTAGAGAAGGTGGAAGATTTGGTCTAATGGAATACCTAGAGCCAAAGTCAATCCACACAGCCTAGTCACTAGAGGGCTGTTGTAGAATGAATAAATCGTACCGTTATCGTTAGAAGAACCTCCACGGCAAGTCTCACGAAGCCGACGGGCTAATAGCCTCCATCAGCTGGCAGGCGCCGATTGGCCCACCGGCCATGGGAGGTAAAATTCCCTAATAGAACCTTCTAACGATGGTACGATGATTATTCATAGTTTTGCAACAGTCCCTTTTTATTTGCTATAATTAAAGTATGAAGAAATTAGATTACCTACCAAGAACAAATATAAAAATGATACATGTGGATGGGTCTTACTCCTTTGGGGTGGACTCCATAATACTGGGAGATTTTGCCAAAATGAAGAAGGATAAAGTAGCTCTTGATATAGGTGCAGGCTCTGGCGTCCTTTCTTTTCTTACAAACTCCCTCTATAAGCTAAAGAAGGTCTATGCAGTTGAGATCCAAAAGGCTAAGGCAGATCTTTTAAGAGAAAATATAGCCTTAAATAATATAGAAAATATCGAGCTTATCAACGAAGACCTAAACAATATCAATTTTGAAGAAAATTATCTCGATTATATTATAACCAACCCACCCTACTATAAAATCACCGACAATATAGGAAATAAGGAAGAGGAATTTCTTATATCTAGGCAGGAAAAATACTTGAAATTAGAAGATATCTTCTCCTTTTCCAATAAGTGTCTAAAGGATAAGGGAAAGCTTTTTATGATTCACAAGCCTGAGAGGATGGTCGAGATTTTCAATAAGTCGGGCAATCTCAAACCTAAAAGAGTCCGATTTGTAGAATCAAGGGTCTACGAAAAACCCCAGTTTATCCTGATAGAATTTGTAAAAAACGCAAGAGATGGGCTAAAGATAGAAGATACTTTAGTTATCTATGAAGGAAAAACATACTCAGAAGAGATGAAAAAGATAAATGATCTAGACTAAGGAGGTCTTATGGATTATCAAATATATTTTGTACCAACACCAATCGGCAACCTAGAGGATATGACTATTAGGGCCATCAATGTCCTTAAGGAAGTTGATGTGATAGCTTGTGAAGATACTAGAGAATCGAGAAAGCTTTTAAATTACTACGAGATAGATAAACCCCTCACCTCCTATCATAAGTTTAACGAATCATCTAAGTCTATAGATATCATTTCCGAGATAAAAAGGGGTAAGACCTACGCTGTTATAACTGACCAGGGCATGCCAGGCATTTCTGATCCTGGCCATATCCTAATCAAGAAATGTATTGAAGAAGAAATTACCTACACCATCCTTCCTGGAGCAAGTGCCATAATCACAGCTCTTGTAGGATCAGGCCTAGATAACGACAAGTTTTCCTATTATGGTTTTATACCTAAGAAGTCTTCGGATAAGAAAGTGCTTTACGAAAAGCTAAAAAACGAGGATAAGACATCTATCATACTAGATACTCCCCATAATTTCGCAAATACCCTAGCTGATTTTAAAAAACTTTTCCCTCAAAGGAAACTTTCTATCGCAAGAGAGCTTACTAAGAAATTCGAAGAATATAGGCAAAGTCTAATAGCTGATATAAATATAGAAGATGTGACCTTGAAGGGAGAATTTGTCCTAATCCTTGAAGGATGCGAAAAAGAAGAAGAATCAATCGAAGCCTACAAGGATGAAATATTAAAATCTTTAGCCGAAGGCAAACGCACCAAGGAGATCGTAAAAGAAATCAAGAAAAAATCAAAGCTTGCTAAAAACGAAATCTATGACTATGTTTTGGAGCTTAGCAAATGAGAAGAAAAGATAGAGAAAAATATAAGACTTTTGCCCTAGGGATAATCGATAAAGTAAGTTTTGGTGTGATGACAATTGTTGAAAATGGCTACTCTATCCCCCTTACCTTTGCCCGTAAGGGAGATTATCTTTACTTTCACGGGGCGAAAATAGGACTAAAAAATAGCCTTCTAGAAAAAGAAGGTCATGTAAGGATAGTCTTTGTAGGGGATAATTATCTGCCAGATCCAATTAGTCACGATGAGATTATGGAAAACCCTAAAAAGCTCGCTAAGCTTTTTACCTTAAAATACGAATCGGCAATAGTAGAGGGGACTTGCTCTCTGATAGAAGATAAAAAAGAAAGGGATCTTGCCTTGACCCTTATTTGTAAGAAATTCTATCCAGATCTTGATGATTATATAAAAAAGGCAGTTG
>CABQOK010000167.1 GCA_902465755.1 uncultured Anaerococcus sp. | reverse complement strand
TATTTTCTTTTAACTTGTGAGCAATATCATAAAAATAATCAAGCCTATTTGTAGTTTGACTAACAACATAGAGCTTGTTATTACATTTTATATTTTTTGCTTCAGTCTCATCTGAGACTATTATACCATTGTTTAGGAAAGATTCCATAGCAATTATTTCAGGATGCTCTTTATCTCCAACAATAATCACCTGGTATCCTTCATTTTCTTTTTCTATAATTTTTTTGTATATATTATTTAAAACTGGACAAGTAGCATCTACTACTTCATTACCATTTGCTAAAAGCTTCTCTTTAAAGTCAGCACTTTCTCCGTGCGCCCTTATAAGAATTGTAGCATCCTTTATCTTTAGAGCGTATTTCTTATCAACAACTTCTAGTCCTTCATTTTCTAACTTCTCGACTAATTGCGGATTATGTATCAAAGGCCCTACACAGTAGCGCTTGCCGGATTTTTTAATAGCTTCTTCAGCAAGCTCTACAGACCTTCTTACACCACCGCAAAATCCTGAATAATTTGCAATAATTATTTCCATTGATTCTCACTTTCCACAATCGTGTGATGCTCATAGATTTTATCATAAACCCTATCTGTCATCATCTTCATAGCCTCCTTGTTTTTAAGGGAAGTGAAGTCCTTAACTGAGATAGGTTTTTTTATCAAAATTTCACTTTTTCTAAATGGCTTGTAAGTAGAAATTATTTCTACTGGCATAATATCAGCCTTAGTCTTTAGGGCTATAAATGCCACACCATCTTTCACATTTTCTCTCTTAGCTTCTTTAACCCTTGTTCCCTCAGGAAATATTCCAAGAATCTTCTCTTCATTAACCAGGGATACAGAAGCCCTCAAAGCTTTTAAGTCACGCCCAAATCTATCTACAGGAAAGGCTCCAAGAGCTCTTAATAGTCCACCTAGAAGAGGCTTATCAAAAAGTTCTTTTTTCGCCATGAAATAGATTCGTTGAGGCATACTTATTGCTAAAAATATCGGATCCAACAAAGACTTGTGGTTGGCGCATACGATAATTTTATCAGTTTCTTCGATATTTTCAAGACCCTTTACCCTTATCCTAAAGATTGGTATACATATTATTTTTAAAAGAACTACTAAAAAATTATATAACATCTTCTCTATCCATTTTTGCTAAAATCGCATCTATAGTCTCTTCTATATTCAGGTCAGAATTATCGATCAAGTGTGCATCTTCCGCCTTTTTTAATGGAGATGTCTCTCTGTTAGAATCATATTCGTCCCTTTTTATAATAGATTCTTCTAATTCATCTATGCTTAAATCAGATTCGTTTTGCTCAAACCTTCTCAAAGCTCTTATCCTTGGGCTTGCCGTTAAGAAAAACTTGTACTTAGCATTTGGAAATACAACTGTGCCTATATCTCTGCCATCCAAGATGAAGCTTGTATTTTGTGCAATTTGTCTTTGCAGGTCTACAAGTTTTTCCCTAACATTTTCATTAGCTGAAACCCAAGACACATTTTTCGTAACTAAATCGCTTCTAATCTCCTTACTAACATCATCCCCATTTAGGAAAATAGCACCTTCTTTAAAATCAATCTGTATTTGATCTAGAGTGTTGATAATTTTATCTATGTCCCCTTCTTTTATATGCTTATCTAAAAAACACTTGGTCACAGCCCTATACATAGATCCTGTGTTTAAGTACTCTATACCTAATCTCTCTGACAATTCTTTAGCAATTGTTGATTTTCCTGATCCACTTGGTCCATCAAGTGCGATTATATATGTCATATCTTCTCCTTTATATCTAAACTTGCTGCATATGCTGTGGTAAAGGCAATTTGTAAATTAAAACCTCCAGTTAAAGCGTCAATATCTAGGACCTCTCCTATAAAATATAAATCATTAACTAGTTTTGATTCCATTGTTTTAGGATTTATTTCTTTTAGATCTATTCCACCACTTGTTATTACAGCGTTGTTAAAATTTTCTTTTTGCCTTATTTTAAACTCAAAATCTTTTATTAATTCCAAGATTCTTTTTCTTTGTTCTCGAGTTATTATACTTGCTTTATTGTCACTTTTAATATTTAGTCTATCTATTACAATTGATACAAGTTGTTCATTTAATATCAGATTTAAAACATTAGATAAATTCTTTTTACTATTTCTTTCAAATAATGATATGAGTTTTGTATCAAGCGTCTCATATGTGTAGTCAGGAAAAAAATCTATTGATAAGCTCTCTAGTTGATCTCTTGCCGCTAGAGCTTGAATCTTAAGGGCAGCCGGTCCTGTAATAAAGCTTGGAGTAAGCATTATATCTCCTCTTATCTCATAAGCTTTTTCCTTCGTCTTCAAGATAAGTTTCTTATCAGTCAAGCTTAGGGCCTTTACATCCAATCTATCTTCTAGATACAGTGGCATAAGAGAAGCTTTTGCTTTTACTATCTTATGACCAAAGCTTTGGGCAAACTTATAACCATCACCAGTCGATCCTGTTTTTGGATAAGTTAGACCCCCAGTTGCAATAAGCAAGATATCAAATCTATAATTCTTACTAGCTGTTTCAACTAGAAAACAATCTGACTTTTCTATATTTTCTACTCTGGTATTCGGAAGGTAGTTAATTCCTTTTTCTCTAATCAAACTTTCAAATAAATGAATGATTTCAATCGACTTTGAAGATTTAGGAAATACCTTCCCATCCTCTTCTACTATCGTTTCTATACCTTCCTTATTCAAGAAATCAATAATAGAGAAATTATCAAATCTAGAAAATGAAGAATAAAGGAAATTTCTATTCCTAATAATATTTTCCATAAATTCATCGTAATACTTAGCATTTGTTACATTACATCTTCCATTACCTGTAATTTTTAGCTTCTCGCCGATGTTCTTGTTTTTATCTAATAAGTAGACTTCACTATTTTCAGTTTTTATATTTATAGCTGCAAAGACTCCCGCTGGCCCTGCACCTATTATTCCAATCTTTCTCATATATAAATTTTACCATAAAAAAAGAGATAGACCTCTATCCCCTTGTTTTTCTTACAAAGTCCATCTCAGCTTGATCAAACTTTCTTTTCTCATAAGGCTTCATATCGTTAAGTCTAATGGGTCCTATGCTAATTCTTTTAAGCATCCTGACCTCACTTGAAAAGTAGGCGAACATCCTTCTAATTTGCCTGTTATACCCTTGATGAATCGTAACCTTGTAAGTTTTACTTGCCTTATCAATGAGTTCTATCCTAGAATCAGAAGTTATTTCTGAATTTCCTATATCAAGCCCAGATTCGAATTTTT
>CABQOK010000166.1 GCA_902465755.1 uncultured Anaerococcus sp. | reverse complement strand
GAGCCAATATAACTTTTCCAAATTTTTTCATATAGCCTCCATTAATATATAATATACTATATCACAAAAGGGGTAAGAATACACACAAGAAGAGAAATAAATTAAATTGCCAGTAAAGATAGGACAAATACTGAAAGCTTAAGGGTTCTATGGTATAATAAAGGAAAGTAAAACTAGAAAAAGGAGTTTTTATGAAAAAGAATAATCTTAAAAAGGGAATACTAGCAGTAGCACTAGCTACAAGTTTCGTCCTAGGAAGCGGACATAGCTTAACAAATGTACAAGCAGCCTCAGAAATTAACCAAGAAAGAAGCGTACAAGAAATATACGAAGATGCTTTTAAAGAATTAGAAGATAGTTACAATTCTTACCTCAACTTATATGATGACTACACTTATATAAACTCAACATCTTATCCAAAGGCATCTTTTGATGGAATAATGGAAAAGACTAAAGTTTTCCTAGAAGAAGAAAAGGATTTAACTAGTGATGAAGCTTACAAGGAAGAAACTAAAAAAGCCAAATCTCAATTAGCCTTGCTAAACGAAGCAAAAGATAAGCTAAATGGAGAAAGTGTAGATACAGAGACCCTAGCTAAATTATTAATGGAATCCCAAGATTTCGTAAGAAATGATTCCAATTATAAAAATGCTCCAAAAGACAAAAAAGACCTTTATGATCTTGCAATCACAAATGGATACCTAGTTTTCAACAAGGGATCTAATAAATTATCTGAAGGTGAATACGAAAAAGCCGTAGCAGATATAAGAGAGGCAAGAGAAGCTATAATCAGAGCTGTTAAGGAAAATAAAGCAAAAGAAGACCTAGCTAAAAATATTAAAGATGCAGAAGAAATTGTTAAAGACAAGGACAAATACACTGAAAACACCTACAAGATGTTTGAACTTGCTCTAACAAGCGCAAAATCAATAGAAAATAATCCTAATTCTAAGCTTGAAGAATATGAAGAAAGCATGAAAAATTTAAAGGAAGCTAAAGAAGGTCTAAAACTAAAAGAAGATGCAGAGAAAATCAAAAAAGCTCTAGAAGAATTGAAGGAAGCTAAAGAAGAGCACGAAATAACAGTTAAGGCTTGCAAGAGACTTTTAGATTATCCAGCTATTAGCAAAAATTATGGCGGAAAAATTAGAGCTTACCTCGAAAAATCTGCCAAGGTAATCGATAAAGCTAACAAAATCTTAGAACAATACGGAATGAATTAATAAGGAAAAGGAGTAAGAATGCTTAAGAAAAAACTACTAGCCCTAATATTTGCGATAAACTTTGCTTTTCTAGCAACAGTACCAGGTTTTCAAACCATATCTCCAGTAAGCATAAGCTATGCAGCTGAAGATGAAATAGCAACTCAGAGAGAACAATTACAACTTGGAGTTAAGGATAGCGAAAATATTTTCGCATCTAAAGCTTACGGACTAATAAATAAAGAAAGCCTTAAAGCAGAGTATAATGAGGCATTAGAATATGCTAAGTCAGTCCTAAACAATGAGAACGCAAGCTATGAAGAGCTTAGAAATGCGACAATAGGACTTAACGAAGCTAAGAATAATCTAAAAGAATATGGTAAGAAAATACTAGCGGTCCAAGAATTAAAATATGTTGTTGAAGAACATAAGCTTACTATAAAAGCAATCAAATATATAATGAGTGAATATCCTGCTATAGCTCGTTCTATGGGAGATAGAGCAAACGACATCATAAGAAGAAGTAACGAAGTTATTGCAAGAGCAGAAAGTATAATAAGTCAATTTGAATAAGTGAGTAGAGTAAGATCGGCCAAGTTGGCCGGTTTTTCTTATACTTGCATTAAGCTAGCTTTCTGGTTAAATATATAAGCGATTTACTTAATTAATATAAAGGGGGATTTTTGGATACAGCATCATTATTGATCTTGTCAGTGGGCCTTGCCATGGATGCTTTTGCCGCAAGTATCTGCAAGGGCTTATCTGAGAAGACACATTCTATAAAAAACAGTTTGTCGGTTGGTTTTTGTTTTGGCTTTTTCCAGGCCTTTATGCCAGTTATTGGATTCTTGTTAGGAAGAAGATTTGCGGAAGCTATAAGGGCTATCGATCATTGGATAGCATTTTTCTTGTTATTAATCTTGGGCCTTGAGATGATTAAAGAGTCAAGAAATGCCTATTGTGAAGTTAATCACGGCTTTGACTTCTTATCCCTATCAAAAATGGGAGTTGCTACCTCTATCGATGCTCTGGCAGTAGGAGTAGGACTTGCCTTTTTGAATATAGATATAGTAAAGTCTGCATCTACCATAGGGATTGTAACTGCCCTTCTTTCAGTAATAGGCTTTAAGATTGGATCTAAGCTTGGCATGAAGAGTAAGCAAATAGCAGAGCTTACAGGAGGAATAATCCTCATAGGTCTTGGAACTAAGATTTTAATCGAACACTTATTTTTACAATAATATCAAGCAAAAACTCCCCTTAACCGGGGAGCTTTATTTTTACTGATTAATTAGATTTAATTTTCTAAGAAGGGTCATAAAGGCAGAAAGTACAACCGCTACAACTGAGGCTAGGACCATTCCTTGTAGCTGGATTGCTCCAAACTTTAAAGAAAGTCCTGAAAGACCTGCTATAAATATTACTGATGTCAAAACTAGGTTAGAAGATTTAGAATAATCTACCTTTTGATCTACCAATAGTCTTATACCGCTTGTACCTATCATTCCATAAAGTAAGAAGGTAACTCCTCCGATTACATTTCCTGGAATAGTCTGAATAATTGCAGCCAAGGGTCCGAAGAAGGCCATAATTATCGAAATAACTGCAGCTCCCCCAATGACTTGGACTGAGTAGACTCCTGTTATAGCCATTACTCCAATGTTTTCTCCGTAAGTTGTAGTAGGAACACCGCCCACAAATCCCGATAGGGCTGATGAGAAGTTATCGGCAAAGATTGATCTGTGTAGACCTGGCTCTTTTAAAAGATCTCGTCCTATGATATTACTTGTTACTACTTGGTGAGAAATATGCTCGCTCGTAATTACTAGGATTACTGGAAGCATAGCAAGGATTGCACTGGCAGAAAACCTAGGAGCCCTGAAGTCTGGTAGGGTAAATAGGCTAGCTTCTCTTACTGGAGTAAAGTCTACCATACCGAAAAATACCGCAGCCACATAGCCTACTACAATTGAGATTAATATTGGAATTGTTGAGAAAAATCCCTTAAAGGCTACCGATCCGATGATTGCTGTAAATAGTGTTATAAAAAATACCAAAAAGTCCTTAGAACTCGCTGTATC
>CABQOK010000165.1 GCA_902465755.1 uncultured Anaerococcus sp. | reverse complement strand
TAGGATTGGCGCAAGTGACAATATTTCGAAAGGTGAATCTACTTTTATGCTTGAAATGAATGAAGTAAGTAGTATTCTTAAAAATTCAACAGAGAATTCTTTTGTCATCCTAGATGAAGTAGGTAGGGGAACTTCTTCTGATGATGGACTAAGCATAGCTATGGCGATCGTCGAATATCTTAGCAAGATGAAAAAAGTAAAGACGGTTTTTGCAACGCACTTTCATGAGCTTACAGTACTTGAAAATGAGCTAGATAATGTTAAGAATCTAAAGATTGAAATATTAGAAGAGAATAATAATCTTGTTTTTTTAAGAAAGATTAGCGAAGGAAAGTCTGATAGATCCTATGGAATAGAAGTAGCTAAATTAAGTGGTCTCCCTGATGAAATAATCAACAATGCCAAGATAATTATGGATAAGCTTTCAACTGATGATTTCTATGATCTTGATAAGAAGAAAGAAATATCTACATCATTGGAGGAGATTTCTAATCAAAAGCTAGAAGAAATTAAGAAAGAGGCCGCAAATATTGATATTAATAACTTAACTCCTATGGAAGCAATCAATTCTTTAAGCAATTTATTAAATAAGATTGGTGAACTTTGATGACTATACTAAAACTAGATGATAAAACAATTGAAAAAATTGCTGCCGGAGAAGTAATAGAATCTCCCGTTTCTATAGTCAAAGAACTAGTAGAAAATTCTATAGATGCTGGGGCTAACAACATAACAGTTGAGATTAAAAATGGTGGCAAGACTTATATAAGAGTCACAGATAATGGTTCAGGTATAAGTAATGGAGAAATCGAGCTTGCCTTTAGTAAACACGCTACATCTAAAATTCGTGACTTCAATGATTTATATGATATATACTCACTAGGCTTTAGGGGTGAAGCCTTGGCTAGTATAGTAAGTGTCAGTGAAGTTACTGCAATAAGCAAAACAAAAGATGAACTAGTAGGAAGTAAAATTAATTTTAATAACGGTGAGAAAACTCTTACAAGTATTGCTACAAATGTTGGCACCAGCATTATAGTGAAAGACTTATTTAGAGATATCCCAGTCAGAAGAAGATTTCTTAAGTCAGATATTGTTGAATCTAATCATATAAGCAAACTTATGTATGCCATAGCAATTGGATATCCTGAAATCTCATTTAAATTTATCAAAAACGAAAATATTGAATTTACTACAATAAAAAATGAAGATCTGAAATTGAGAATAGCTAAACTTTTGGATGATAAGTTAGAAGATCATCTAATAAAAATTTCTAATAACAACGACATCTATAATCTAGAAGGTTTTATATCTAATAACAATTATTACAGAGGAAATAGGTCTTTGCAATATATTTATATTAACAATAGACTTGTTGAAAGTGAATTGATAAGAGATAGGATAGAGATGGCCTACAGGGGAAATATACCAAATGGTAGATTCCCAGTTTTTTTCCTCTATATAAATACTAATCCCAAAAATATAGATATTAATGTCCATCCAAATAAAAGAGTGATTAAGTTTTCTTATGAAGACCAATTGGTTAATCTTATTGATTCAAGTATCAGTAGGTATATAAATGCTTCTAATGGAGTAAAAGAAGTAAGTATCGAAGAAAATAATAAGAATGATCTAATGGATTTTTCGGATTATTCTCAAATACTAAATAACTATAATAATAGTAAATCTCTTGTAAGAGAAAGTTCATTTGACAATTTGTATGAATCTGAAAATAATGATTCTGAAAAAGAAGAAGCTAAAAACTTTTTTGATAGTAATACAGACATAAGTTTTAAGGACAAATCAAACTACGAAGAATGTCTACTAAATAACAATAGTGGGCTAGAAGAAGAAATCGAAGAAAATAGTTACATTAAAGATTTTGAATATCTGAACTATAAATGTTCAATATTTGCTAGGTATTCTATATTTGAGAGAAAAGATAAACTTTTCATACTAGATCATAGGAGAGCTAGCGAAAAGATTAATTTTAACATATTTTTAGATCAGTTTGAAAATAAAACTATGGATGAGCAAATTCTTTTAAATCCCTTAATAATTAACTTGAATAGATTTGATATTGATAGGTTCAATGAGAAGAAAGATGTGATAAATAGACTGGGATTCGATGCGAAAATAATTGGAGATAGGTCAATAATAATTCGATCAGTTCCTTTTATCTTTTCTGTACCTGAAGATGATAAGTTCTTCTACGACTTATTAGACCTTGATTACAGCAAGGATACAGACTATTTGTATATGAAACTGAAGAAATTAAATCTCTCTTTATCTTTTAGAAAAGGGAATAAAATAAATGAAGCTGAAGCATATGAACTTATTAGAAAGATAAAAGAACTGGATAATCCCTATACAACTTATGATGGTAAGGCAGTTCTTGTAAAGATTGATGAAAAAGATGTGGAGAAATATTTTGAAAGATAGACTAATTGTAATAACGGGACCAACAGCGAGTGGTAAAAGCGATATAGCAATTAACTTGGCTAAAAATCTCGACTCAATGATAATATCAGCAGATAGCCAACAGGTATATAGATATATGGATATTGGTACAAATAAGACTAGTGATGTTTTTGAGGTTGATCATTTTATGCTAAATATGGTCGATCCCGATGAGGAGTTCTCAGTAGAGGATTTCTCTAAGGAGGCAAATACTTTAGTAGGGAAAATAAATCAAAATCTTAGAATACCAATTGTAACTGGAGGTACTGGATTTTATATAGATTCATTAATATATGATATGAATTATGGGAGAGTCGAAAAGAATCAGGCCTATAGAGAAAAACTCTCAGCAATAGCAAAGGAAAAAGGTAATGAATATCTCTACAAGAAGCTAGAATCACTGGACCCTGAAACTAGTAGGAGATACCACCCTAATGAAGTTAATAGAATTATAAGAGCTCTTGAGATCTATAAAGTAAGTGGTCAAATTCCTTCAAAGATAAGAACGGGTGAGAGAAAGCTAAATGATAAGCTAGATCCTTTAATTTTCTTTTTAAATTACGATGATAGAGATTTACTATATAATAGGATTAATCAAAGAGTTTTAGATATGCTAAATTTGGGCTTAGTAGATGAAGTTAGAGAATTAATCAAGAGATTTAACCTAGATAATAAGTCTCAGTCTATGTCCGCTATTGGATATAAGGAAGTATTAGACTATCTTAATCATGACATAAACTTAGATGAGATGATTGATTTAATTCAAAAAAACACTAGGCATTATGCTAAAAGACAGATAACATGGATGAAAAAATACTTAAATTATCCATTTACTTATGAAAT
>CABQOK010000164.1 GCA_902465755.1 uncultured Anaerococcus sp. | reverse complement strand
ACGATTTATATTTTTTATCTTATCCAATTCCTATACACTCCAAACATAACTTAATCGCCTTTCCTAAAACCGTATCCATCTCTCCTCTCATAGCTCCATAAATAATGAAGACTATTGAGATTAGTAAAAGTAAAATTCCAACATTTCTTCTTTTTTTGTATATCATATCCTTACCTCGATTATATCTTAGCATAGGACTTGTTAAATTCATGTTAAATATTTCTAAATTTTATCAAAAATATTGTTCCTTTAGGATTATTGTCTCTTATTTCTATAAGAGCACCCAAAGTTTCTGCTATATCCTTGGATAGGGAAAGGCCTATGCCAAAGCCTTCCTTGTTTCTTGAGTCATCTATTTGATAGAAAAGATCAAATATCGCTTCTTTTTTCTCATCGCTTATTCCAATTCCATTATCGGCGATTTTTATTATTGTCTCTTTTTCATCTTGAAGAACACTAACATCGACCAAGCCACCATCTTCGGTATATTTGATTGCATTTTCTATTATATTAAAGATAAGCCTCTGGATTAGGACATCATCTGAATTAATACTTATATTAGAGTAATTATAGTCGAGGCTAATATTTTTACTAGAAGCAAAGTCATCTAAGTCAAGAAAAATCTCATCTATCATATCATCAAGACTTACAGATCTAATTTTTATTTTATTCCTCTTACTTAAAAGTAGGACAGAATCTATAAGCTTTTTGAGCCTCTTAAGATTAGCATCCATAGTTTCAATAAATTCTAAATTATTTTCATCAGTATTCTTCTCACTAAAAACATCAACCTGGGCTTGCATTATAGCTATAGGTGTCCTTAGCTCATGAGCGACATTTGATGAGAATTCCTTTTGCTTTTTGTAATCCTTATAGATCCTTTGGATTAAATCATCAAACTTCTCGGAAAGCTCCTTAATCTCAGTAGGTCCATCGACTACGACGAGCTTTTCTGAAAAGCTATCGGGATTTTCTATATCTACCCTTCCTATCTTCTCTTCTAATTTCTTTAAGGGCTCTAGAGTTTTTTTGATTATAAAAACAAAGGCCAATGACCCAATTAGCACAACTGAAGCTACTACCAAACCCAAATACAGTCTGAAAGAACTTGTGGATTGGACCTGGGCGCTGTCTATAAGAAGGACTACCGACTCATTATTTTCTGGAAAATTTCTAGAAAATCCTTCGAAGACTTCCTCCATTATCATAATCTGCTTCCTATTTATAAGAAAGTTTGAAACTAGAACCATCAGTATGAAGATTATTACGATTGAGAAAATTAATCTCGTTACTATAGAATCGTAAGATTTCTTATTTTTCATAAATCTTATAACCCTTGCCTATCACATTTTCTATGAAATTCTTGCCAGTAGCCTTTTTAATCTTCTTTCTCAAAGAAGACATATGGACTCTTACAGTATTAGAAAAATCATCAGCATTGGAATCCCACACATGATCCATAAGCTCTTCCACACTCACATACCTTTCCCTATTTAGGAAAAGATACTCGATAATTCCAGTCTCCTTGGCTGTAAGAGTAAGTGGCTTCCCCTCAAATGTTACTTCTCTTTTTACAGTATCGAAGGTTATGCCGTTAATTGTGATATCTTTCTCTTCCATGATAGACTTTCTCCTTAAAAGAGAACGCATCCTCGCATCAAGCTCCTTAAGATCGAAGGGCTTAGTCATATAATCATTCGCTCCGAAATCAAGTCCTCTTACCCTATCATCTATATCACTTCTTGCTGTAAGCATTATAATGTTTACTTCCTTATCAAATTGTCTTATATCTCTTAGGACCTCAAATCCGTCTTTCTTAGGTAGATTAATGTCTAGGATAATAATGTCATAATCTTCGATATAAGCAAGGTCTAAAGCCTCCTTACCATCCTTTGCCGTATCTGTAACATAGCCTAAAAGGCTTAAGCCTTCATCAAGAAGTCTTAAAAGTTTTCTTTCGTCTTCAACTATCAGTACTTTCATCTATTCTCCTCCTGTTAATTAAAAATTATATCACAAATAGATTAATTTCTAGTTAAGAATTATCAAATATTTTAAAAAATGTTTTACAAAAAATGATTTGGGTATATAATTAATACGTAACAATCAATTGTTAACGAAAATAAGGGAGTGATAAAAATGAAAACAAACAAATTAGCAGCAATGTTACTAGTTGCATCATTTGCACTTGCAGGTTGTGGAAACAACGCTAACAAAGATGCTGAACCAGCTGAAACAAAAGTTGAAGAAAAAGCGACTGACGCAAAAGAAACTACAGATCAAAAAGCTGAAGATGCTAAAGACGATATAGATCAAAAAGCAGAAGACGCTAAAGAATCAGTAGATGAAAAAGCTGAAGATACAAAAGACTCTGTAGATCAAAAAGCTGACGACGCTAAAGACGCTGCAAATGACGCTGCAGAAGAAGAATTAGAAACAAAAGATAACGCAGGAGAAAACAAATAGTTTTATCCTATTGAGCTGGCTTAGGCCAGCTCTTTTTAATATAGGCCCTAATGTCAATATTTTAAAATTAAACTTTACATTTATTAAGTTTGTGTTATAATATATTTATAAAAATGAACAACAAAGGAGATAATATGAACAGGAAGTTTTTAGCCCTTGCACTTTCTGCAGGAATGATTTTCGCAGCTTGTGGCAACAATACAGATACAAATACTAATAAAGCTGATAATAAAGCTGAAACAAAAGTAGAAGATGTAAAAGATTCTGCAAAAGATGCGAAAGATTCTGCAAAAGAAACAAAAGACGATGTAGAAACTGCAGTAAAGACTGCAACAAGCGACATCAAAGAGGTAAAAATCGACCTCGACGGTGCAGTTGACAAATTCAAAGAAACTTTCGGTGGCGAAGAAATAGCTATAGAAGGTATTTCTCTAGAACTTGAAAATGGAGAATACGAATACGAGATCGAAGGTAGAAAAGACAAGAAGGAATACAGCCTAACCCTTGATGCAAATACAGCTGATATAAAGGCTCAAAGTGAAGAAGATGATGACGATAATGAAACTGCTGAGCCAATCGACTTTGCATCAATTATCAGCCCAGAAGAGGCAATGGATAAGGCCCTAACAGGTCAAGAAGATTCCAAAGTTGTTGAGTGGAGCCTATCAACAGATGATGGCAAGACAAAATACGATATCGACGTAGAAAACGGAGACGACAAGGAAGTAGATGCTCTTACAGGAGATATCCTACAAGACTAGTACGATCTTTCAAATTGAAATATAATTACTAAAAGGGGCTGTTGCAAAAGTCCCAATATAGAAAAAAGACGAGGAAACTAAACACCCTC
>CABQOK010000163.1 GCA_902465755.1 uncultured Anaerococcus sp. | reverse complement strand
CTCTATGTAATAGATGGTGGAATATCCAAACCTTACCAAGCCAAGACAGGAATAGCAGGCTACACCTTGATGTTTAACTCCCACCACGTAGCCCTAGCCGAGCACAAAAGCTACGAATCAATCACAGACAAGGTATCAAGCTACACCCCAAATATAAAAGAAGTAGAAATCCTCCTTCCAAGAATGCTAAAAAAAGACACCGACGAAGGATGTGATATAAGAGAAAAAATTGAAGTTTTAGAGAGGCTTTTGGAAATGTATGATAGTGCGAATTGATTCCATCAAAAAAGAGTTCAGATAAAAACTAGCCCCTTAGTTATCTTTGGTCTAACTTATGGGGCTCTTCTTATACCAACACTCTATCCTATTTTCTGGACCTTTTAAACTAATCATAAGCAGATTATTTTCTCTAAGAATGTCTCTTTATCTTCTTCCTTAGAATTATCATAAAGACTTGTCTTATGCCTAACTTACTTTTGAAATATAGGATATCTACAAAGTCTTAAGCATATCCACATAGTTTGGCATAGAGTAATTTTCTCTAGATATTAACTTTTCTAATGAATCTGATATTTGGCGGATTTCGCCTGCGACCTTCCTTGTTTCCTTTTGCAGATACCTAGCCTTATCTTCTAAGAGATCCATATCTTCCGATTTTTCTAAGATATCTGAAATTACATCGCAATAGTCTAAAAGTTTGCCTACTTTTTCATTTATTTTTCTCGCCCTTTGTCTTAGTCTTTCATTTTCTACAAAAGATAGGTAGTCCTTGATGCTCGCGATCTCTCTCATAGCTGATGGGAGAATCTCTTGGTGGATCATGTTGTTTAGTATTTCTAGTTGAGAAGAGAAAAACTTTGTAACATCTTCATAATCAACCTTGATTATGGAGTCTATTTCCTTTTTAGTAAAGATCCCAGATTTTTCATATATATCATAGGCATTAGTGGCCTTGGCTGCTATTACAGCTTCCAAGAAAGTCGGGAAATTCTCTAGGCCTCTTTTCTCAGCTTCCTTTTCCCATTCTTCTGAGTAGCCATCGCCTTGAAAGAGGATGTTTTTGTTTTCTTGGTAGATTTCCTTAACTATGGAGTAAGCTTCTTCCCTTAGCTTATCTTCATCTACCTTTTCTAGCCTATCAGCTATTTTCTTCACTGACTCGGCAAATCCTATATTTATAAGTGTATTAAGGTCTGCTGCCGATTTAGATGATCCTAATATTCTAAATTCAAATTTGTTGCCAGTATAAGCTATAGGAGATGTTCTATTCCTGTCCGATGAGTCAGTTTTTATTTCTCCTAAATGAGGAATCTTCACCATATTTTCTATAACTTTTTCCTCAAAATCATCATTAGCTACAGACTCTAAGACCTCTTCCAAGTCACGACCTATGAATAAAGATATAATGGCTGGTGGGGCTTCATCTCCACCTAATCTGTAGTCGTTAGTCACAGATGAAGATGCAATCCTTATTAACTTCTGGTATTTGTTGCAAACTTCAATCATAGAAGCTAAGAATAGGAGAAAAACAGGGTTATTTTTGGGATTTTTCCCTGGAGTAAATAGATTCCTTCCATAATTTGTAGATAAGGAATAATTATTGTGTTTACCACTTCCTGCCATATTTTTGAAAGGTTTCTCCTTAAGTAGGCAAACTAAATCGTGGTCTAGGGCTGTCTTTTCCAATATATGCATAAGGAGTTGGTTATTGTCAACAGATATATTAACATTCTCATACATTATGGCGATCTCAAACTGATTTGGTCCTACCTCGTTATGTTCCGCTTCCATGTAGATACCAAGCTTGTAAAGCTCGTTGTTTACATCTTCAAAAAACTCATCAACTCTTTTTGGAATGTCTCCTAGATAGTGAGAAATAAGTTCTTTTTCAACCATAGGATCAGAACCAACAAGGGTCATCCCAGAATATTCAAGGTCTATTCTTTGATCAAAATACTTTTTATCTATAAGATAAAACTCTTGCTCAAGGCCTAGTTTAGCCTTAACCCTGTAAGTTTTCTCTTCCTTGAGAAATAAATTACAAACTCTTGAAGCCTCTTTGCTTACCATGTTCATGGACTCGATTAGAGGAAGTTTCTTGTCAAGTTTTTCCCCATAAAATGACACAAAAACTGATGGAATATATAAGACCTTATCCAAGATGAAAGAATTGGCAGTCAGGTCCCAATATGTATATCCTCTAGCCTCAAAAGTTGAACGCATTCCTCCAGATGGGAAAGAAGATGCGTCAGGCTCACCCTTTATAAGCTCCTTGCCTGAGAACCTATTTATAGGATTGTGCTTGTCATCCCTGTTCAAAAAAGCTGTTTTTTTGGTTGCAGTTTTCCCATTCAAGGGTTGGAACCAATGTGTGTAGGAAGTTGCTCCCTTAGAAATCGCCCAGACTTTCATAGCATGAGCTATGGCATCAGCACTTTCCCTATCCAAGGTGGCATTGTTCCTTGCCGCTTGTTTCCATTTCAAATACACTGGGTAGGGTACATTTTCCTTCATAGTTTTCTTATCAAAAGCCATATTCCCAAATTCTTTCAAAACCATACTACCTCTTTCTTAGATTTTACTTTTATATTATACCAGGTGAATTTTAAAAATAAATTTACATCTTTATTCATTTGCTATTAATAAAAAACGCCCCCTTTACAGAACATCCTGCAAAGAGAGCATTTTTAAACTAATCTAGATATTTAATTTTCACCAAATTATCTACTATTTTCTTTTCTTGCTTTTAAATAAAGCGAGTGCTGAACCAGCTAAAGTAACAAGTGCACCTAATGAAGAACCTACGCCTGTTCTTACTTTGCCTCTACCTTTCTTATTAGCTTGGTTAGTAGATTTTGATCCTGTAACTACAGTAGTCTTTCCTGATGAATCTGTGCCAGTACTTGTTGTTGTATCATCTATAGAAACGCCTGCTTTCTTAGTACTTTCTTTCTTCTTGTAGATATGTTTTGTATTACCTTTTTCATCTGTTTTTGTTTCTACAAATTCATATCCTTCGATGTCTTTTTTAGGTTGTTTACCATTTTCCTTAGGAGAAATAGTATTTCCTTTTTCATCGACGTATTCTGTTACTACATCTTTAGTAGGTGTAGTAGTTTTCTTCTTGTAGATGTGTTTTGTATTACCTTTTTCATCAGTTTCGGTTCTTACAAATTCATATCCTTTAATATCTTTCTTAGGTTGTTTACCATCTTCCTTAGGAGAAATAGTATTTCCTTTTTCATCAACAAATTCTGTTACTACTTCTGGAGTAGGGGTAGTTTTCTTCTTGTAAATATGTTTTGTATTACCTTTTTCATCAGTTTCGGTTCTTACAAATTCATATCCTTTAA
>CABQOK010000162.1 GCA_902465755.1 uncultured Anaerococcus sp. | reverse complement strand
CAGACACAAAAATTAGCGGTGCAAACTTATCTCTGGCGTGTTTTTCTCTTGCAATTCCTCTTATGTAATCGCCCGTCTTTAATCTAAACATCTTAATCTGTTTAGGTGGAACATATATATCATCATCTCCACTTTCATAAAGTTGGGTACGGAGAAAGCCATATCCATCAGGCAAAATTTCTAAGATACCATCGCAATCGAACTTTTGAACTAGGTCATTCTCTGCTTCTTCTTTTTTCTCTTCGTTTCTATTAGCTTCTTCTTCTTCGATTAGCTTGATGAGTTCATCTTTTCTATATTTGCTTATAGATTCGATACCCATCTCCTTGGCCAATTCTCTTAATTCTACTAGTTTTTTATCTTTTAAATTATCCATATATTCCTTTATAGAAAAAAGGAGCCCTAAGGCCCCCGTTCTCTTTGTTATTTTGCACTATTTTCAGAACCAAACATGTCAATTTTCTCTTCGACTTTATCGATTATCGCTTGTGTTCCATCTGCTAATAATTTTCTAGGGTCAAAGCCTTTACCTTCTTGATCTTTGCCAGCCTCTATATATTTTCTTGTAGCTTCTGCAAATACAAGTTGGCATTCTGTATTTACATTGATTTTTGAAACTCCTAGGCTGATAGCTTTTTTGATTTGATCATCAGGAATTCCTGTACCACCGTGAAGAACTATTGGCATATTTACTGCATCAGAAATTTCTCTTAGTCTATCAAAGTTAAGTCCTTGCCAGTCAGCTGGGTATACTCCGTGGATATTTCCAATACCAGCTGCTAAAAAGTCTATTCCAAGGCCTGCAATCTTCTTGCATTCTTCAACATCTGCAAGTTCTCCTGCTGATGTAACTCCATCTTCTTCTCCGCCGATACCACCAACTTCAGCTTCAACAGAGATTCCTTTAGAATGAGCAAGTTCAACAATTTCTTTTGTTTTTTCGAGGTTTTCATCTAGAGGGAAGTGTGAACCATCAAACATTACTGAAGTAAATCCAGCTTCGATTGCTTTCTTAGCTCCTTCATATGAACCATGGTCAAGATGTATTGCTACAGGAACTGTAATTCCCATTTCATCGTGCATAGCTTTTACAAGGTCAGCAACTACTCTAAAGCCTCCCATGTACTTGATAGCTCCCTCAGATGCAGCTACGATAACAGCTGTTTGTTTTTCTTCGCTTGCTTTAAGGATTGCTTTTGTCCACTCAAGGTTATTTGTATTGAAGTGGCCAATTGCATATCCATTTGCGTAAGCTTTGTCTAACATTTCTTTTGCATTAACTAACATATTGTCTCCTTATAGTTCTTATTTTTCTTTCAGTATAATAATACCCGTTTTCTATTTAAAAGATAGGTCTTTTTTTATTGAGTCTACGATTTTTTCTATAGCCTCGCTTGATGAAATCTTTTCATTTTCCATATCTTTTCTTGTAGAATATTCTACAAGGTCATCTCCTGCATCTTTTCCTACAGTGATTCTGTAAGGAATTCCTATTAGGTCTCTATCGTTAAATTTAACTCCAGCTCTTTCTTTTCTATCATCTAGAATAACATCAATTCTCTCTTCCCTTAGTCTTTGATAAATTTTCTCAGCAAGCTCTTTTTGCTCATCTTTGTTGATGTTTATAATAGTTACAATTGCCTCAAAAGGAGCAACTGATGTTGGCCAGACAATTCCATTATCGTCGTGATATTGCTCGACTATGGCTGAAACTGAACGAGAAATTCCTATTCCATAAGACCCCATTATAAATGGTTTTTGTTTACCATTTTCATCTGAGAAATAAGCTTCTAGACTTTCTGAATATTTTGTCCCTAATTGGAAGATATTTCCAACTTCTATTCCTCTTGCAGCCTTAAGCATGCCCGATCCATCATAAGCCATGTCGCCTTCCTTAGCAGTAAGGAGGTCTTCTACTATTTCTCCATCAAAGTCTCTCTTAAAGTTTGCATTAATGTAGTGATAGTCGGTTTTGTTGGCTCCTACTGTTAGATTATTTATTTTGGTTAGGGATTCATCAATTAGGACACGGACTTCTTCCTTTAAGCCGATTGGCCCAGTGTATCCTGACTTTGCTCCTGTGATTTTTTCGATTGTTTCATCATCAAGCATTTCGATTTCATGTTCTGGCACTTTGAGATAAGAGATAAGCTTTGCCATATTTAGCTCCCTATCGCCAGGAACGAATACGAGCACTGGCTCTCCCTTTACCAAAAGGTCTACTGCCTTAGCTGAATGATGGGTGTCTTTTTCTAAATACTCTGAAACTTCATCTATAGTGGTTTTTCCTATTGTTTCAAATAACTCTAGGTCTTTTTCATCTTCCTTAACAAATTCCATCTTAAATCTAGCTTTTTCATCTGTTGCTGCATAATCGGAATCATCAGTATAAAGGATTACTCCTTCTCCCGTCTCTGATAGAGCGATAAATTCATGGCTCTTTTTACCACCCATAGTTCCAGAGTCTCCTTCGACGATTTTGTAATCAAGCCCCATCTTGTCAAAGGCTTCGACGTAGGCATCCCACATTTTTTGGTAGGATATTTCAAGTCCTTCGATATCAGCATCGAATGAATAAGCATCCTTCATTAGGAAGTCCCTAGATCTATTGATACCAAATCTTGGTCTTTTCTCATCTCTAAACTTATCTACAATCTGATAAATATTTAGTGGAAGTTGCTTGTAAGAATTGAGCTCATCTTTAATAAGAGCTGTGAAAGCTTCTTCTGCTGTTGGGCCTAGACAATATTGTCTTTCGTGTCTGTCCTCAAGCTTAAACATCTCAGGACCGAATGTTTCCCATCTTCCTGAAGCTTCCCAGATTTCCCTTGCTTGTAAGATAGAAGTTGAAACTTCTATAGAATCATGATTTTCCATAGCTTCTCTTACAATTTTTTCTATCTTATTTATAACTTTCTTGCCGAGTGGTAGGAATGAATACACTCCACTTGCTTGTTTTCTAATGAAGGCCCCCCTTGTCAAAAACTTATGACTTGCAGTTTCTGCATCAACAGGATCTTCTCTTAATGTTGGCATATAATATTTTGATAATCTCATTTTTCACCTATATCTTTCATTGATAGACCTATTCTTTCTTTCTTCCTGTCTATCTCTATTACTTTTACTTCAACAACTTGCGAATTGGTCAAGACTTCGTTAGGATTATTGATAAATTTATTGGAAATCTTTGAAACATGGACAAGTCCATCGACTCCTACGCCTATATCTACAAAGGCACCAAAGTCTGTAATATTTCTGACCTTTCCTTTAAGGATCATACCCTCTTTTAGATCATCAATCCCCATTACTTCCTTGCGAGTTAGAACTTCAGGGTTATCTTCTCTAGGATCTCTTCCTGGCTTTTTAAGCTCAGAAATTATATCCT
>CABQOK010000161.1 GCA_902465755.1 uncultured Anaerococcus sp. | reverse complement strand
AAGAGGAGGGCTTATGGAGGATAAGAGGAAGCTTAAATTTATTTTTGTTGTATTTGCACTTTTACTAATATTTGGCACCCTAGGCAATATGCTTCTACTTAAGGTAAGTCTTGTGGATGCCTTGTATATGACAGTTATTACCATATCGACTGTGGGTTTCGGAGAGGTCGGAACTACTAGTGACCTATCGGAGTTATTTTCTGTACTTATGATTTTTCTGGGAGTTGGTGTTGTTGGATACGCCTTTACCACAGTTGTTGCTATGTTAGTTGAGGGAAGGCTTGTAGATTTATGGAAGGGGAGCAAGATGGATAAGAAGATTTCTGCTCTAGATGAGCATTATATAATATGTGGGTCGGGAGAGCTTGCCGATGTGATTATAGAAAAATTCACCAAGGAAGGCTTAGATTTTCTTGTGATTACTGATGATAGGGCTGACCTCGATGATTACAGTCATAACAATGTTTTAGTCATAGAAGGCCAGGCTACTGAGGAAGAAGTCCTCGAAAAGGCAGGCATAACAAAGGCCAAGGGCCTTATAGCCGCCCTTCCTTCAGAAGTTGATAATATTGTAACAGTCCTAACTGCTAGAAATCTCAACAAGGATATCTATATTATAGCTAACTCGACTTCTAAATCTGGTAGCCAAAAATTAATGAAAGTTGGAGCAAATAAAACTATGTCTGCTATAGAAATCAGTGGCAAAAGAATAGCCTCTCTTATGATTAAGCCAAATATTATCTCCTTCCTTGATGTAGTAACAAAAGTTGGAGATGTAGAAATGGATCTTGAGGAGGTCATAGTGAAAAAGGGCTCATATCTAGAAAACAAAGACTTAATAGCCGCCCAAATTCCTAACAAAACAGGCCTCATAGTCCTCGCCATAAAGAGAAATAAAGATAAGAAAATGCTCTTCAATCCTCCAGGAAACTACACCTTCGAGACCAACGATGTGCTTATAGTTCTAGGAAGAGAAGAGCAAGTAGAACAGTTAAGAAACTTAGGAGATGAAAGTAAGTGAAGAAAAGAAGGCTAGCTTGGTATGCTGCCTTCAATTTTCGTAGATAAATTTCAAAATAGGGATATATATTTATTTATTAAAGGATATAAAAACTAATTTTCATCTATTTTATTAAGGTCATTGCTATATCTATAAATTGGTTTAGACTTCTAAAAACTTGAAATATTGTTGAACGTATAGCGAAGTCTTCGTGAGTTTCTGGTAGATCCATCATTTTAAAATGCTTCTTCAAATATTCTATTCTCTCCTTTACCTTAATCATTTCGTCTCTTTGACCTAGCTTTTCGGAAGTGTCGATCATTATGTCAGAAATTAGTTTACCATCGTCATATTCTCTAGGAATATCCTTTAAATCCTCATACATTTCTTTTAAAAGATCCATTTCTATTTCCCTATGGTTAAGACCTATTAACATATTCTTGCTATTTTCAATTCTATTATTGTTTTCAATAATAGCAAGATTGATTGCCTTATCTATATCTTCTTCAAGCCTCGAAATCTTTTCTTCATAGACTTCTACGTCTAGTTGGTTAACCAGGGTGTTTCCAAAAAAGTTTAGGACATCCTTTATATCTCTATCTATATCATCTATCCAATCCTTAAGCTCATCCTGGCTTTCTGGTGCGTAGATGTTGGTTAACATAGCAAAGCCAGTTCCTATAAGAACAAGTATAAGTTCATTTTTAATAATAGATGGATTAATTTGTCCGTAGCTAAGTAAGTGAGTAACTATCACGCTTGATGGACCAAGGCCTAGTTCGATCTTTAGTAAAAGGGATAAGGGCACGAAAAGGATTAAGTAAATACCGAAAGCCCAAGTTTTGTAAGAAAATATTTCAAAGACTATGGCGCCAATAGTAAATGCTAGGATTGCCGAAACCATCCTTTTAAGCCCTCCTTTGACAGTTGCTTTTCTAGTCTCAAATATATCTAGTATGGTGATGATCCCTGCTGATGATGCATATTCAAGTCCTAAAAAGCTTGCCAAAGACAAGGATAAGGTCGCAGCTATTGCTGTTTTTATACTTGTACTAATTATAGTTTTATTCATTATGTCCCTTCTTAAAATCTTCTAGTTATTTCCTAAGTATTTTATATAAATCTGACAAGGGTTATTCTCATCCCATAAACTAGGAAAGCACTCTAGCTCCCTGTAGGCCATAGCCTTGTAGAAGTCATTGGTCTTATCATATTCTTCGTAAATACCCCTCTTTACAGTCTTTACCTGAGCATAGGAGAAAGATAAAGTCCTAGCTAAGTTCTCGAAAGCCTCGATTAATTTCTTTCCCAGCCCCAGCCTGTGGTATTTTTTCATAAGTCCCATTACAAAAATCTCCACACAATCCTTGCTTGTCGCTTTCATTACCAAAAATCCTACCGGCTTATCATCAAGGAAAATCGCCAAGAATCTTTTATCGAGTGATTCTTCTATATAAGTTTTTCTACTTTCACCTATCGAAAACCAATCTGTAAGGTCATCCAAGACCAAGTTTCCTATCTTTTCTTTTTCTTTTTTGTTTTTTATTTCAATTAATTTACTCTTCATTTCATTCCCTACATCTGATTTAATTATAGACGAAAAAATTAAATAAAATTAGTAAAGATGATTACTTAATTTATAGCTATATGAATAAGGTCATTGATAAATAGATCAAGAATTATCCTACAGCAGACCCTTAACCATATCTCCGTGTCTATTCTCGTCATTTTTTACACTTTCTATTTCCGGAAATTTTTCTGCAACTGGACCATAGTTTTGAGCAGCCTTGTATTCTCCCTCTGCTATTTTAGGATATAATCTCTTTTTGCCCAATATTTTGTAAAGCATTGGCATAATAATAGCTAATTTCTTCTTTGGCTTTAGATTTACCTGAGTGAGCTTATGAAATACAGCTGCGTGATGGCCTTCTTCTGCGGCAAGCCTTTTAAAAGTTTCTCTATCTTCCTTATCTTTAACAACATCTGCAAGTGCCTTATACATTAAGACTACATCCAACTCCCCTTGTTGGGATTTTAACAAAACCTTCATATCCTCTTTACTAATATGCATCAAAGACTCCCTATTATTTCTAAAATCAATTCTCTTAACTTATGTAATTACTTATATTATATCCTATTTTGTAGCTTAAATCTTGATATATTTTCCTATTTTAGCTATAAAAAAAGACCCCGAAGGGTCTTAGTATGTCATTTGTTTATGTATTTGATTATTCTTGGTCGATTGCTTCTACAGGACATACTGCTGCACAAGAACCACAGTCTATACATGCGTCTGCGTCGATTTCGTAAGCTGCGTCTCCTTGAGAGATTGCTCCTACTGGGCATTCGCCTTCACATGATCCACATGAAATACATGTATTTTCATCTATTCTATAAGCC
>CABQOK010000160.1 GCA_902465755.1 uncultured Anaerococcus sp. | reverse complement strand
TAATTGCTCGCGAAGCATAGTGTAGTTTGCAGCTTCACCAGGGTCGATCGCACTATCATCCTCTATGAAATCTCCTAAGTGGGAATCGTCCTCCTCACCTATTGGAGTTTCTAAGGAAACAGGTTCTTGGGAGATTTTTCTTATCTCTTGAACCTTCTCTACTTCTAGTCCCATTTGCTCAGCAATCTCTTCGTTTGAAGGATCCCTACCCAAATCTTGAACTAACTGCCTTTGGATTCTTACGAGCTTGTTTATTGTCTCTACCATGTGTACAGGAATTCTTATTGTCCTTGCCTGATCTGCTATAGCACGAGTAATAGCCTGTCTAATCCACCAGGTAGCATAGGTTGAGAATTTGAAGCCCCTATTGTAATCGTACTTATCAACTGCCTTCATAAGCCCCATATTTCCTTCTTGGATTAGGTCTAAAAAGCTCATGCCACGGCCAACATATTTCTTGGCAATAGAAACTACAAGTCTAAGGTTCGTTTCCGCAAGTTTCTGCTTAGCTCTTTTGGAATTAACTACAGTTCTTCTTAAATCTAGCATATCCTCATCACTTAAATCTTCGTCATTGATCACCTTATAGGCAAGATCTCTTAGGGCAATAGTTTCTTCTATCTCCATTAGCTCATCCTCATCTAAGGCGATGTTTTCAGAAATCTTCTTAGCCCTCTTGCTTGTGATAATGAAATCTTCTAGAATCATACTATCATTGGTCTTTATATGCTCTTTGTTGGCAGCCTTTGATAGGATATCATTAAATGATAGATAGATTAAATTAACTATCTCATCTGACTCGGTAATGTTAAGCATATGGTCAAAGGAATCAAAAAGATCACAAAGTGAATTGGCCTCACTCCTATCTAGTACATTATCGCTTACAGCATTTTCTGCTATAGTACAAATCAAAACCCTTGCTTTTAGTTCCTCAAGGGCTTCTTTATCCAAATCTTTGTCCATGATTTCTCTAAAAAGCTCACCCATGCTGATAAGTCCTCTTATCTCTTCGTAGCTTTCTTTATCAAGACCTCCATTTTTTACAAGCTTTTCATTGGATACTTTGAGTATCTTAGCGAGATCTCCAAAGAATATATCATTTGCAAGTTTAGTTTTGTTTTGCTTATTAAACTTAGCCCCTTCGAGTTTCTTTCTAGCAATCTCGCCCATTTCCATCCTACGAGCAAGTATTATCTCTTCTGTCGCTGTTAGTAAGTCTACCTTGCCTATTTCCTTAAGATACATCTTTACAGGGTCATCAACTTTGACTCCAGCCATAATATCTACAGATTTCTTGATATCTTCTTCTATCTTCTTCTCGTCGATATCGTCTTCATCGTCATCATCTATATCATCATCCAAATCATCCGCTTCTTCCTCTTCTTCAAGAACTGTTTCAGATTTTTCGACGATTTCTATACCTAAACTTATAATCTGATTTATAACAAACTTTTTGCTATCATCTTCCATTTCCTTGAAGTTTTCGAATGTATTTATCTGAGAATAGGTAATCAATCCATCTTGAGACTCGCTCATAGACTGAAATTCTTCTATTATTTCTTTTAGAACATCATCATCGAGCAACTTACTGTCATCGCTTGTCATCAATACTCCCCTTACTTCTAAAGACTATCTCTTCTTTAATCTCTTAAGTTCTCTCTTCCTATTGTAAAGAATTATCTTCCTCTTTAATTCCTCTGCCATTATGGGATTTGTATTATCTCTGATATAATTCAAAATATACTTATAGTCCTCATCTGAAAGGTCGAACTTACTAACATCCTTTTCTTTTAAAAAAGTCTTAACATTGTTTATCTTCTCATTTTCTATAGCCTTATCAAAAAAGTCTCTGTCCTTCTCGTAATCAGACCTCTGATTGAAAAACAATCTTAAAACTTCCAACTCATTTATTCTAAAGTTCTTATTAGAACTTTCTACTATGATTTTTTCTTTCTTACTAAACTTATCCTTATTCTTATCTCTTAAGTCAGTATCTCTATTATACCTTGAAACAGCTTGTTTTAAAGTAGTCTTGTCTATGTCAAATAGCTTGCTTACGTTGTTTATAAAGATTTCTTGAGTCAATTCCTGTTTAATAGATGCGAGAAAATCAACGAACAAATTTAGCTTATCAAATCTCTCTGCAGGTTTTGCCGAACTATATTCATCTAGGATTTTATTGTATTCATAATTGTAGGAATCCTGGGCATTGTTAATTTTTTCCTCAAAGGCATCCTTACCCCTAGTCTTGATGAAATCATCTGGGTCATTGCCATCATCTAAGACAATTACACTAGGGTTAACTCCAATTTCGTGAAAAATCTTAATAGCCTTCCAAGTAGCCTTAACTCCAGCATTATCCTGATCATAGCAAATATATATATCATCAGAATATCTTTTCATAAGCTTAGCCTGGTCTATAGTAAGTGCTGTGCCTAGAGATGCGACAGCAATATCTAGTCCGTGGTTATTAAGAGCTATAACATCCATGTAGCCTTCTACTAGTATAAGTTCTTTTCTCTTCTGCCTCTTATAAATATTTAGGCCGTAGAGATTGTATCTTTTCTTAAAGATGCTAGATTCTGGAGAGTTGAGATACTTTGGCATCTGGCCTGATACAGCTCTTCCTCCAAAGCCGATAACCTTACCGAAATGGTTTATAATAGGAAAAATAATCCTATCCCTATACTTATCATAGTAATTACCCTTAGAGGATTTCTTGATAAGGCCAAGCTCCTCTAAGTCCTTATCGCTATAATTTTTCTTTCTTATATAGGAATACAAATCATCCCACGAATCTCTCGCATAGCCTAGCATAAAAGTATTTACAATCTTACTAGATAGGCCACGGTTTTTTAGATAGGCTTGGGCTTTTCTGTCGGTTAATAGATTCTTATAGAAAAACATCATAATATCTTTATTGATATCATAAAGCTCCTTATTTTTTTTATTTACTCTAGGATCTTTAGTGTAATCTATATTAATACCTGCCTTATCTGCAAGAAACTTCAAGCTTTCTGGATAGGAAAGTCCTTCTTTTTGCATTATAAAAGAAACAACATCTCCCCCTGCTCCACAGCCGAAGCAGTGAAAAAGCTGTTTCTTCTCATCTACTGTGAAAGATGGTGTCTTCTCATTATGGAAGGGACACAGACCCTTGAAGGATGATCCCGCTCTTTTTAGATCGACATACTCACCTATAATATCAACTATATTTGAGCTTTCTAGTATTTGATTTATCTTACTATCAGAAATTAAACCCATATTATCACCTAAAAAGACTATACTAAACTTGTATTATTTTTCAATTTCATAAAATCTAGAAAAATGCAAATAAAATTTAACCAGTCATATTCCTATTTGAAATTCTTAGCTTAAGATTTGTCATAGGACCTATCTTTATGAT